>JAGLNB010000131.1 GCA_023139715.1 Planctomycetota bacterium
AGTATAAGCCCGCCTCTTGGGCCACCCGGCTTATATGTACTTGTTGTTGTAAAATGAGCACAATCTATTGGCGAAGAGTGCAGGCCTGCCAAAATCAGCGATGAAATATGTGAAATATCCGCAAGCAGATAAGCACCGACTTCGTCAGCTATTTGCCGGAATTTTTCAAAATCTATTTTTCGCACATAGGCACTTGCCCCGCAGATGAGCAGTTTTGGTTTTGTTTGAACTGCTTTATTTCTAATCGCCTGGTAATCAAGTGTCAGGGTTTTTTCGTTGAGCGAATAATTTTCGACATTGAAAAATTTTCCTGTAAAAGTATTTTCAGCTCCGTGCGAAAAATGTCCGCCTTGATTAACGTTCATACTGAGAATTTTATCTTCTTTTTCGAGGACAGCTGCGATTACTATTTGGTTTGCCGCCGAGCCGCAGTGCGGCTGAACATTAGCATATTTCGCACCAGAGGCGGCTTTTGCTCTTTCAATTGCCAGTTTTTCGATTTTGTCGACGACTTTGCATCCGCCGTGTATTCTGTTTTGCGGCGTGCCTTCCGCTGTTTTATTTTGCAGCACCGAGCCGAGAGCTGCGAGAACTGCCTGTGAACATTGGTTTTCCGCTGCGCCGAGTTGCAGAGTATTTCTCTGGCGTTGAAATTCCTGATTTATTAAATCGTAAATCGGCAAATCGCACATGGCAAGGGCCTGGAATTGTTCCTGATGATATTGTTTACAGCTTTGGATTTTTTTTCGCCGAACTGCGAGCGGCTCATAAACTTTTCTGCCTGCCCTCTTTGGCAAAGCCGATTTATCCTGACTGCTTTTAAAATTCTGCTGCATAAAATTATTCCAATCGCCGCCGAGTAAGACGCTTTATATCTTTGTATTTTATTTTGGTTTAGCCCAAAATAATTCTCATAATATCATTATATGTAAAGTAAATAAAGACCGCACCGAGGAAAATCAGTCCCGCATAAGTTACAACTTCCTGCACCTTCATACTTACCGGGCTGCCTTTTATTTTTTCAATGAGCAGCATCACAAACACTCCGCCATCAACTACGGGAATCGGCAGAAAATTCACAACAGCGAGATTCGCACTTATGAAAGCCAGCAGATAGAGAAAGCTCAAAAACGAATGCTGCACCGCTGCATACATAACGGTCGCAATTCCCACCGGCCCGCTCATCGCTTTTGTGCTGACGTTTTTAGTAAACAGCCCTTTGAGCGTTGCATAAGTCTGCACAACAAACCATACGCTCTTTTTGCGAGCCATCTTAAACGCCTCAGCCGGATTTTCAGCTTTGTATAATCTTTCCAGCGATGCAAACGGAATATATTCAGCCATTACCGGCTGGACAAAACCAAAGTTTTCAGCATCGGTAAAACTTAAAATCGTTTTGCCTTTTTTGTTTTCACCGCTGTAATAAATTTCAATATTTTTTCCTGCGTTTTTCTTTATTTCCTTTGCAATATCGAAAAAGTTTTTAACTTTTGTTTTGCCAACCGCTGTTATTATTGCCCCGCTTGGAATTGCCGGCTCCGAAATACCATTTACATCGATTATTTTCGCAACAGCTGCCTCGTTTAGATTGAAACAAATCCCAATTCCGAGCATTACTCTTTTTGTTTTTACTGAATATTTCGGAACGACATTTACGGTTAACGTTTGCGGTATTTTGTTTTCATTTTTTCGCAGAACTTTAATTGGCAATTGCTTGTCTTTGTATTCCTGCGAGGTCTGGTTCAATTCTTCATAGGTTGGATTTTCAATTTCGCCAACCGCCAAAATCACATCTCCGCTTTGCAGATACGGCTGATTGCTATCGGATTTACTTGTAACATCTGCAATTTTTAATCTCGGCACGAGCGAATAAACACTGCCAAGTTTTGATTCGGTCTTCGCCGCCCGATTTGCCGTATTTAAGGCCAGTGGAATCTTGGTTTCGATTATCTCCGTTTTTTTATCTTTGTCTGTTCGCTCAACTGCAATCGTAACAAACGGCTCAAATATATTTTCGATTATTTTATTTATCTGCCAGTTTTCGCTAACGTCTTTTCCGTTAACGGATTTAATTTTATCTCCTGCTTTTAGCTGCGTTTTTTCGAGTAGCATTTTTGCATATTTTCCTGGCAGCTCTGCGATAGTTAAGGTTTGCGGCGATTGAATTCCAAAAGTTCTGATTTGCTGGTTCGGCAATTGTTCAGCTGCAAAGGCAAAGTTTTTTATTGAGCCGTCTTCTCTTTTAACTTTCATTTCAACTTGCTCGCCCTTATTCGAAAGAGCCGCAGCTACAACGAGATTTCCAAAATCGATATTATAGCTTCTGCCAGCGATTTCGAGAATTTCGTCATTTGGTTTTAGCCCTGCTTTTTCGGCTGGCGAATTTACTGTAACATCACCCACTACAGCCGGCGTGCGATTTATGCCGACCGTATAAACTATCATCAAAAGTACGACAGCTGCAATCACATTGAAGATAACTCCAGCCGCAATCACAGCCATTCGCACGGGAATGGATTTATTTGAAAACGAACGCGGGTCTTCACTTGGCTTGTCAGCGGCGGTGTCTTCCTGGCCGAGCATTTTCACATAGCCGGCCAGCGGAATAAGACCGATTTGATATTCTGTTTCGCCGGGCTTTGCTTTTTTGCCGATTGTAAAACTTAATTGGCCATTGCCTTCGGGGTCATTTTTTTTCGGAAAGAATTTCGGCAGAATTCTTATTCTGAATCCTTTTTCGGTTCTCTTAATTCCGCAAAGAACCGGCGGAATAAAAATAGCAAACGCTTCGACTTTTACATTTGCAAGTTTTGCAATTATGAAGTGTCCGCATTCGTGAATAAAAACAACTGCACTAAATCCCATTACCGCAAGCATTATATTAGCCGAAGTATTGACGTTTTTTACTATTAAATACGCAACAGCTGCAACTGCCGCCAAAAGGATTACCAATCGCATAATTGCCTGCAATTTTTGCTGACCTAATTGTTTTTTCTCATCAACCATAAT
>JAGLNB010000132.1 GCA_023139715.1 Planctomycetota bacterium
CGCTGACATCTTTGCTGCTTAAAAAGCCGATTCGGCCAGATGTTGCGATGACCGGTGAAATAACATTGCGTGGATTGGTACTGCCAATCGGCGGATTAAAAGAAAAAATTCTCGCTGCAAAACAAGCTGGAATAAAAACAGTTATTTTGCCAGACAGAAATAAAAAAGACGTTCCTGAAATTCCGAGAGAAGCAAGAAAAGGCCTGAAATTTGAGTTTGTAAAAAATACAGACCAGGCAATGAAAATCGCCTTAAATACTGATTAAAAAATCATTTGCAAATTGTATTAGCCACTCTCGCAACATCAGCCATCTCGGCTACATCGTGAACACGAATGATTGAAACGCCGGCAGCAGCACATAAGGCAACTGTAGCCGCCGTTCCAAAGATTCTATCCGATGGCTTTTCTCTGCCGGTAATTTGACCAATAAATCTCTTTCTGCTTGTGCCGACCAAAACACGATAGCCGCTGCAAATGAATCTATCAATGTTTCGTAAAAGCAAAAGATTATGCTCAAGTGTTTTGCCAAAACCAATGCCCGGGTCAATAAAAATTTTCTCTTTGTCAACGCCAAACTTTTCGGCTCGCCCTGCCCTCTCCAATAAAAACTGCAAAACTTCCTCAACCACATTTTCATATTTCGGCTCGACCTGCATTGAAGAAGGCCTGCCCTGCATATGCATCAAAACAACAGGAACTTTATATTCGGCTGCCAACCGGCACATCCGATCATCACTTAAAGCGGTAATATCATTGAGCATTGTAGCTCCGGCTTCCAAGGAAGCTAACGCAACTTCGTAATTAGAAGTATCAATACTAATTGGAATACTAATACGTTTTGCAATTTCCTTTATAACCGGAATTGTTCGGCTCATCTGCTCATCCGCTGAAACGGTTTTAGAGCCAGGCCTCGTCGATTCGCCGCCAATGTCAATTATTGCAGCTCCGGCATCGGCCATTTGCAAAGCATGCTCAATTGCAGCATCAACATCTAAAAAACAGCCGCCATCGCTGAAAGAATCCGGCGTAACATTCAAAACGCCCATCAGAATACAGCCGCTCGAAAAATCCAGCTTACCCTTAGGCCATTTAAGAATGTTCTCGTTATTAATCGGCCTCATTAGTCACCTCAAATCCTAAACCGGCCAATTTGTCAGCAAGGGATTTACAATTAGATTCTAAAATTATCTCCAAACTATTAAATTCTCTGCGAACTGGATAATTTTTGCGAAGCTGCCCAAAAAAAGCATTTCTTTCGATTGCGGGCAAGGTCAGAATTTTCCGCAACTGACTATCATCTTCTTTGATACGATAAACCTGCTCAACAGCTTTGATTATTATATCCTGCTCATCGCCAGGTTGAGGATTTATTTTCAATTGGCTAACAGCTGGCTTTGGAAGAAACGATTGCAAATCAAGATTATAATCCAAGCCAAAATGTTTGCATACCGCCCGATAAACAATGCCTGTTCCAGTTGCCCTGCCATCGAGCGAGTAGCCCGCTATATGCGGCGTGGCAATATCAACAAGTTTGCAAAGTTCACTATCAATATTCGGCTCATTTTCCCAGACATCAAGCACAACAGATTTGAATTTATCTGATTTAATCGCTGTCTTAAGAGCATTTGTATCGACAACTCCGCCACGAGAAGTATTTATGAAAACGCAATCATGCTTTAGCGATTTGAAAAATACTTCATCGGCCAGATGAAATGTTTTGTCCTGACCTTGGAAAGTCAATGGCGTATGAAGCGTTATAAAATCACAATCAAACAAATCATTCAGCGGCAAATATTTTTCATCGTGCGTTCGTCTTTGCAAGAGAGGGTCATTCAAATAAATCCTCATTCCAAGGGCAGCAGCTTTTTTAGCCACCTTACTTCCGATGTTGCCAACACCGATTACACCTATTGATTTATTCTGTAAATTAAGTTTTTTATCTTTGGCAACGCTAAGCAAGGCAGCGACAATATACTCAGCTACAGAATTTGAATTTGAGCCGGGCGCAGAAGAAAAACCAATATTATTTCGCTGCAAATAATCGATGTCAACGTGTTCAAAGCCGGTCGAAACAGCACCAACAAAACGTATTTTGCTATTAGCCAATAAATCCGAATTTACTTGCATTATCGTTCTAACAAGCAGAATATCCGTATCAGCAATTGTCCCCGGCCTTATCTCATTGCCGGGAACAGCTTTTATGTCTCCAATCGAAGAAAAACATTCGCTTACAAATGGAATATTTTTATCAGCAACTATTTTCACAATTACTAAGCTCCCAAAAATGGTATTTTAGCTGATTTTACAGTTTTATGCCAGCATCAGGAAAATAAGTTTTTTTCAAAATTTTATTATTGCCCTTGACATATTATGGGCATATGCTCATAATGTAATAGCAAGACAGAAATGTTAATCCTATTTGAAAGGAGAATGATTATGCCAGGTGGAGATAGAACCGGACCTAATGGAGCTGGACCAATGACAGGCAGAGCCGCTGGTTTTTGTGCCGGCTACCCGATGCAGGGTTATGTAAATCCTATTGGCGGACGCAGATTCGGCCAGGGTAGAGGCGGCGGACGAAGATGGCAAATGGCTAATTATAATGTGCCGTTTACTCCGGCTGCTCCGGCAATGACAGCTGAACAGGAATTGGCCGAATTAAAACAGCAAGCTGAATACCTCAAAAATACGGTAAATGATGTTAACAAACGTATAGAACAGCTTGAAAAATAAAAGCATTAAATCCAATTTAAATTTTCAGAATATGTAAGGGAATATAAAATGAAAATTGCGATAACATCAACAGGAAAAACTCTGGATTCCAACGTTGACCCAAGATTTGGAAGAGCCGCATATTTTATTATAGCTGACACTGAAACAGAAGAATTCGATGCAATCGAAAACTCAAATGTACAGGCCTCAGGCGGAGCCGGTATAAATTCAGCTAAAGTCGTAATTGATGCCGGTGCAAAAGTGGTGATAGCAGGAAATTTCGGCCCAAATGCGCAGCGAACATTAGATGCGGCTGGCATAAAATCATACGCTGGCGCAAAAGGAACAGTTGCAGAAGCAATTGAACTATTCAAAAGCGGTAAACTAACTCAAGCCACCGAGCCAAATGTTCAATCACATTTTGGTATGGATAGCTGATATGAAAAAAAATGCTGTAATTGCTATTGCCAGCGGAAA
>JAGLNB010000133.1 GCA_023139715.1 Planctomycetota bacterium
CATATTTTTCTAAAACCCAAAGTAAATCAGAGTGAAAAAGTCAAGGTGGCTGTACCGGCAGTTGATATGGAAAAATGTATCGGCTGTGGAAAATGTGGCCAAATTTGCCAATACGGAGCCATTGTAGCCATAAAAGAAAAAAATGTCTTGACGTTTGAGCAGCTTTGCCATTCCTGCGGCGGATGCATGCGAGTTTGCCCTTCTAATGCAATCAAGTCAAAAATGCTCGACATTGGAACACTTGATTGTGGCAAGGCAGATAATGTTGATTTTGTCAGCGGTAAATTGCAAATCGGCTCGGTGCGAACGCCGGCTCTGATAAAAAAAGTAAAAGAACAAATAAAAGAAAACTACATTGCAATAATCGATGCTCCACCGGGTACATCCTGTCCGGTAGTGGAAACGCTAAAAGATGTCGATTTTGTTCTGCTCGTAACCGAACCAACACCGTTTGGCTTAAATGATTTGAAACTCGCTGTCGATTTAACAAAAGAAATGAAGCTGCCATTCGCAGTTGCTATCAATCGTTGCGGCATAGGCAACAATAAGGTAGAGGAATACTGCGAAAAAGAAAAAATAAAAATCCTTATGAAATTGCCCGACGATAGAAAAATTGCCGAAGCATATTCCGATGGAAAAATGATTATTGATGTTTTGCCTGAATACGAGAAAAGCTTTATCGCTTTGTACGAAAATATTTCCAGAAAACTAAGAGAGTAAAAATGAAGGCAAAATCCAAAAACGATATAAAAAAATGGTCGGAAAAACACACTGAAGCACTCTTGACGGATATAGGTATTAAAAAAGGTCAAACTGTGTTGGATTTCGGGTGCAATGAAGGAAGCTACACAATTCCAGCCGCCAGAATAGTCGAAGAAAAAGGCAAAATTTATGCGCTCGACAAAGAAGGCAAATCCTTAGTTAAAACAATGAAGAAAGTAAAATCCAAAGGATTGAAAAACGTAATTGGCATAATTTCCTCCAATGAACTGCAAATTCCCTTAAGAAAAAATTCTGTTGATGTTGTTTTGCTGTATGATGTTCTTCACAAGGGATTTTTTCCAAAAATTGAAGACAGAAAAAAAATCTTAAGCAGTATTTATAAAGTGCTTCGCAAAAACGGTTTTGTTTCTGTCTATCTAACGCATCTTAGACAATTCGGCACAACTTTCAAAAAAGCCATGGAGGAAATAGAAAATGTTGGCTTTGTCTGCTGTGAAGAATATCATAAAAAAGTTATCCATAGCGAAAATCTTGTAAAAGGTCGAATTTTCACTTACAGAAAAACAAAAACACAGGAGTAAAAATTGAAAGAAATAGTGGTCATAAGCGGAAAAGGCGGAACAGGAAAAACAAGCATCGTTGCTTCGTTTGCCGCACTTGCAAAAAACGCAGTATTGGCTGACTGCGATGTGGATGCTGCGGATTTGCATTTAATTTTAGAGCCAGACATAAAACAAACACATGATTTCAGCGGCGGTAAAAAAGCTACTATAATTACAGAAAAATGTATCGGCTGCGGAAAATGTGAACAAATTTGCAATTTCAACGCACCAAAATTTGACGGCTCGGCTAATAAAACCGCACAAAGAACCTACACAATCGAACCATTTTCGTGCGAAGGATGCGGCGTATGCATTCAGTTTTGCCCTGTTCAAGCTATAGAATTCAAAGATGAAATCAACGGCCAATGGTTTGAGTCAGAGACAAGATTTGGCCCAATGGTTCACGCTAAACTCGGAATCGCTCAGGAAAACAGCGGCAAACTCGTAAGCTTAATTCGCAAACAAGCAAAAGAAATTGCAACAAAACAAAATAAGGAGATAATAATCGTAGATGGTTCACCCGGAATCGGATGCCCTGTAATAGCTTCAATCAGCGGAGCTGATTTGGTTCTAATCGTAACCGAGCCAACAATTTCAGGAAAACACGATTTGGACAGAGTTGTTGAATTAACCCAACATTTCAAAATTCCAGCTGCGGTCTGTATCAATAAATATGATATAAATACAAAAATTACAAAGCAAATTGAAAAAAGAGCTGACGAAATAAACTTGAAAATAGCCGGCAAAATCGCCTATGATACGAGTGTAACCAAAGCACAAATTGCAGCTAAAAGTATTATAGAATATTCGCAAAACAGCGTAAAAGAACAAGTAACATCCGTATGGGAAGAAATGTTGAACATATTGAAATAATAAGAGAAGTAAAAATAGGAGAAAAATAAAATGAAAATAGCAATTCCAATAACAGCAGGCAAATTATCACAACATTTTGGTCATTGCGAGCAATTCGCAATTATTGACATTGACGATGAAAATAAAAATATCAAAAATAAAGAACTATTAGAGCCGCCAGTTCATGAGCCGGGTGCTTTGCCGAAATGGCTTGCAGAATTAAACGTCAATTTGATAATCGCAGGCGGAATGGGTATGAGAGCTCATCAATTGTTTACACAAAATAACATAAAAGTAGTCGTAGGTGCAGCTGACGATGAACCGGAAAATATAGTATCGCAGTATTTGTCCGGCCAACTGCAATGCGGTGAAAATATTTGCGACCATTAACAGCAGAAAAATATGCCAAGACCAAGAAATTGCAGACGTATCAGCTGTATTCCACAGGCCAATTTCTATAAGCCGAGAGGAATCCCTCTATCAACATTACAGCAGATAAAGCTGGCTGGCGACGAGCTTGAAGCTGTTCGCCTGGCTGATTTTGAAGGATTGTATCAGCAGCAAGCAGCCGAAAAAATGAATATTTCCCGCCAGACATTTGGCAGGATTCTGGAATCAGCTCACAAAAAAATCGCTGACGCACTGGTCAATGGCAAGGCAATCCTTATTGAAGACGGAACCATCGAATTTGACCAGGCCACTCAACAACAAAACCAATTTCGCCAAGGCGGAGGCAGGCACGGTCGCGGCCATAGAAACCAATAATAATTATAATTCAAATCCAGCTATTTTTGTGCCACAATCAGGACAGCAGGAATTTTTCAGATTGTTTGCAATAATCTGAAAACCAATTCGCTCAATCAATAATTTTCCACAACTATAACAAAAAGTGCCCTCAGCTTTTGACCCGGAAATATTACCAGGATAAACATAACGCAAACCAGCAGCTTTACCTATTGTCTGCGCCCGCTCCATGGAATCAATAGGTGTCGGCTGCGAATTCAGATACTTATAATCAGGATGAAATCGGCTGACGTGCCATGGCGTATCAACGCCGGCATTGGAAACAATAAAATCAGCAAGTTTTTTCAGCTCATCCACAGAATCGTTCTCGCCGGGGATAAGTAAGGTTGTAATTTCAAGCCAGATATTAGTTTGGCTGGCAATATAACTAATCGTATCGAGAACCGGCTGCAATTTGGCGTGGCATAATCTTTTATAATAATCATCGCTAAAAGATTTCAAATCAATGTTTATACCGTCAAGCCAGCTGCTTGCAAAATCAATCGTTTCGCGTGTCATAAAACCATTGCTAACAAAAACATTCGCCAAGCCCTGCTGCTTTGCCAGTTGCCCGCAATCATTACACAATTCCATAAAGACAGTCGGCTCAGTGTAAGTATAAGCAATACTCCTGCATTTGCTTTTGACAGCCGCTGTAACTATCTGCTCCGGTGATATTTGCTGGCCATCAATGCAACTATTGTTAATAGCCGCCTGACTGAGCTGCCAGTTCTGACAAAAATCACAGCTAAAATTACATCCTGGAGTAGCTATTGAAAAACTGCGGCTGCCCGGCTGAAAATGAAAGAACGGTTTTTTTTCTATCGGGTCAGGATTAGCGGAACAAACACAATCGTAATTGAGCGAATACAAAACACCGTCAATATTTTTGCGAACCCCGCAGCGACCTAAGCCATCGGGTTTAATCAAACATCGCCAGTTACAAAGATTGCACTGAACCTTCTTATCTTCGCACAACTTAGTTAGAACAGCTCGTTTCATAAACTATTTTTTGGAATTCTGCGAAACAAATTGTGAAGGTGAAGTAGTTTCGCCAGATTGCAGTATCAGTAAATCTTCATCATCAATCTGGCCATGAATAAACTGCTGGACAACGGGGTGAGGATGATTACGAATATAATCCGCATCACCATCAGCAAGAATTTTTCCCTTATGCAGCATAATAATACGGTCGGCTATCTTATAAGCACTTGTCATATCGTGAGTAACAACAACGCTGGTTATGCCAAGCTCTTTTTGTAATTTCAAAATAAGCTCATTAATTACATCTGAACGAATCGGGTCAAGGCCGGTAGTTGGCTCATCATATAAAATCAGCTCAGGATTCAACGCAATGGCTCTCGCCAAAGCCACCCTCTTTTTCTCGCCACCAGAAAGTTTAGCGGGATAAAAATTCTGAAAGCCGTCCAAGCCAACCATAGATAACTTGTTTTTTACCAAAGCATCAATTTCGCCCCAATCAGTTATTTTGTAATGCTGAGTTATTGGAAAAATTATATTCTCGAAAACACTTATACTGTCAAATAAAGCACCACCCTGAAAAAGGAAACCGTAGCGAGTGCGTACTTGATTTAGTTCGTCCTCATTTAGATTATCAATTCGCTGCTGGTCCAAATAAACATCACCAGATGTTGGTCTTAGAAGGACGATTAAATGCTTTAGCAAAACAGTTTTACCGCAGCCGCTCGGACCAATTATCACCGTTGTTTTTCCCTTCTCTATCGAAAGAGAAATATCATCAAGGACAAGTTTTTCGCCAAATTTTTTGGTGAGATTTTTAAGAACAATCACTCCATTGGAGTTTATGCCGCTGGCTTGATTGTTCTTTTCTTCAGCTACCATTTTCGCATTCGTCCTTTAATTTCTGGTCGATTAAATCAACGCCTTAATCGGCCAAAATGTATTGTAAATCGCTTTGAAAAATACCGCCAGTGCAAAATCAAGAGCTAATATCGAGATAAAACTTGCCACAAATGCTTCCGTGCAGGCCTGACCCACGCCATGAGCACCTTCTTTACAGGTAAAACCCTTATAGCAGCTGATGGCCGCTATTGCTGCTCCAAAGAAAAAACCCTTTATAACACCAATAGCCACATCCCACAACTCCACGCCGGAAGCACTGAAAGTCCAGTATGCCCTGCTGTTAATTCCAAGATGAATAACGCTGACGAAATATCCGCCTATGATTCCAAGCAGGTCAGCGAAAATAATCAAAAACGGCGTAAGAAGTAAACAAGCCAGCACTCGCGGAGCGACCAGATATTTCACAGGGTCAGTTCCCATACTTTTTATAGCATCGATTTGCTCGGTAACTTTCATTGTACCAAGTTCAGCGGTTAAAGCCCCGCCGATACGCCCAGCCAACATAACCGCTGCAAGTACAGGCCCTAATTCCTTAACAACCGAAATGTTAATCAATACCCCGAGATGCTCTTCGGCTCCGAAAGCTGCCAACTGGTCATACGCCTGAATGGCAAGTATCATTCCAACAAAAGCACCCGTCACCATAACAATCGGAACACTGTGAACACCAATAATATTCATCTGCGCCCAGATGAGCGGATAAGTGGCACTCTTCCTACAGCTTTCAACAGACGCAGCTATAGACCTGAAAACAAATCTGGCAAACTGTCCAAGATTATCCAAGCCATTTATCGCATTTGTTACTGTCATTTTAGCGAACGCCTTACTCAAAAATTAACTCAATAAGATAAAACCGTTTCAATTTTATAATTGGAAAGCTTATCTCGTCCATTCAAATCACTAAGCTCAATAAGAAAAGCTATCCCTGCAATTTGGCCACCAATTTTTTCGATAAGTTCGCAAGCTGCAGCCATCGTGCCACCGGTAGCAAGTAAATCATCTACCATTAAAATTTTTGCCCCCTTTTCGATGGCATCACTATGGACTTGCAAAGTGTCAACGCCATATTCCAAATCGTAGTTAATGCTTTCGGTTTTGAAAGGCAGTTTGCCTTTCTTGCGTATCGGCACAAAACCAGCTTTGAGCTTTTCAGCAACCGCCGAGCCAAATATAAATCCTCTGGCCTCAACAGCAGCTACATAATCAATATCTGCACATTCGAAACCGCAACACAAAGCATCAATCGAAATTGATAACGCTTTGGGCTCGGCTAATAGCGGAGTAATATCACGAAATAAAATCCCCTGTTTCGGCCAATCAGGAACATCACGAATATAGCTCTTCAAATTTATATGCTCAGCCATCCTTAAACCTGCCACATATTAAGATAAATGCAAATAATCCGTTCTTAAAAACCTGCAAATATTTTTATCATATTATTCACAAAATGCAAGTTTTATCCCCCCCCTTATACGGTTACGCATTCATATATTCGTAGAGTTTGATAAGAGTATCACGGTGAATCTGGCGAATTCTTTCTCGCGTCAGATTTAATTTATCAGCGATTTGCTTAAGCGTCAATGATTCATCCTGCCCCAGACCATAATGCAATCTCAAAATATCAGCTTCTCTTTTGTCAAGCTGGTCAAGCAAACCCATAATCTTGTTTTTTTCATCATTTGCTGACAGCTCATCTTCCGGCATTTGAGCATCTTTATCCTGCAGGGTTGCTTCAAGCGTACGGTCATTGTCTTCTGCGTCATCATCACAAGTATCTTTTGTAGAACTGGCCACATTGACTATCTGAAATATTTTTTTCGCCTTGTCTATCGGCAGCCGCATCAGGTCGGCTATCTCTGTAATTTCAGCGACACGGCCCAATTTGTTTTCAAGTTCAGCAGCTGTTTTACGCCATTGATTTATTAACGTAACCATATAAGTTGGAACGTGCAGCGGATGGCTATTGGTCAATAGCGAAAGTTGGATACTCTGCTTTATCCACCATGCAGCATAAGTACTAAAACGTGTTCCACGCTCCGGGTCGAAATAATCAACAGCTTTTATAAGGCCGAGATTACCCTCTTCAATAAGGTCGCCAATCCCCATTTTTCTATTTGCATATTTTTTCGCTATACTAACAACCAGCCGAAGATTACTTCGCACAAGCTGCTCTCTTGCCCATGGGTCATTTTCCTCAACAACCATTTTTCCAAGCTCATATTCCTGCTCGGCAGTCAAAAGGTCAGCTTTGTCAATTTCTTTGAGATATTCTTTTATAGTAGCATCAAAAGCCATCAAAAACTCCTATTCATATTCCATTTTATGGGACGTTCCATCCGAGGTCGGGCTCACTCGCTATATCGGTTAAATACAAGGGCCGGTTTAGCTGCAACCGCTGCTATTACTGCCATTAAAGAAGTTGATTTATGGCTTGTTTTAGATGGCAAAATAGTGTTTAATCCGAGTTCTATTTGTGTTGTGAAATTTATTTAAGGTTAGTTACGGTGACAGATTTAAAATCATTAGCAGATGCAATTATAAAAGGCAATCAGGACGCAGCGAAAACGATTACCAGCTCAGCTCTTGATGAAGCAATTGCAGCTAAGGACATTTTGGATAACGGCTTAATCGCAGGAATGAATGTAATTGGTGAACGCTTTAAAAAAGGCGAAGTTTTTGTTCCGGAAGTTTTATTTGCTGCCCGTGCAATGAAGGCAGCTATGGAGATTTTGGAACCAGCTCTCGCCAAAGCCGGAGTTAAGCCAATCGGAAAATTTTTAATCGGAACTGTTCAGGGCGACATTCACGATATTGGCAAAAATCTCGTAGCTATGATGCTAAAGGGAGCCGGATTTGAGGTCATTGACCTTGGCGTAGATGTTTCACCTGAAAAATTCATTGAAAATGCCAAATCTGCAAACGTATCACTGATTGGAATAAGTGCCCTTTTGACAACCACTATGCCGGGAATGGAAAAAACATTAAAAGCCCTTAAAGAAGCCGGCATTTCAGCTAAAGTTATGATTGGCGGAGCGCCGGTAACACAAAGTTATGCTGACAAAATCGGAGCTGACGGCTACGCAGCCGATGCCGCTTCGGCCGTTGACCTAGCCAAAGCCCTCGTTGCATAACTATTGTTCAAAAGTATAATTATAAAAATTTCTATTGAAACATATCAAAATACTGTTAGAATACTTTGTTTGAAGTTTTCAGGAAATAATCGGGAGTAAAACAATGAAAAAAGGTATACATCCAGAATATCAGAAGGTAACCGTGCGTTGCGGCTGTGGAAATACGTTCGAGACCTGCAGTACATCCAAAGAAATTCACGCAGAAATATGCTCAATGTGCCATCCATTCTACACCGGCAAGCAGAAATTCGTCGATGCAGCCGGAAGAATAGAGCGATTCCAGAAAAAATATGGCCAGAGCTATGTGCCAAAAGATAAAAAAAACCAGGAAAAATAGCTGGTTTTCATGCTACAATCAGGGCTCCTTTTTACCGCAACAATGCGAAAACGGAGCTCTTTGTCCATTAAAAAATCACATAAAATATAAGACAAAAAAATATGGCTGATAAAACAGATATAATCCTGAGCAAACTTGA
>JAGLNB010000134.1 GCA_023139715.1 Planctomycetota bacterium
ATCAAAGTAAATGGCTGAACAAATTTTATATCGCTATCGAAAAAGCAGCTGCAAAGAAAACAGATTTTTTTATAAGCGTAGCCGACGCAATGACAGAGCAGGCATTGGCAGCTGGAATCGGCTCGCCGGAAAAATTTATTACGGCCTATTCGGCGATTGAAGAGGATGATTTTTTGCAGCCAAAACCAGAGCAGCTTAAAAAAGATTTCCGCAAAAAATTTGGAATCGCAAAAGATGCTGTTGTTCTGATTACTGTAGCAAGATTGTTTGAACTAAAGGGTCATAAATATATTATCGCTTCGGCTAAGCGGCTTGCAAAGCAATTCGATAAAGCCGTTTGGCTCTTTGTTGGCGATGGAAATCTTTCTGAAAAATTAAAAGAAGAAGTGCATCAATTGGGCTTAGAAGAAAAAATCAAGTTCACAGGTTTACTTTCGCCGGACGAAATTCCTCTTGCAATTAGCTCGTCGGATATTCTTGTTCACTGCTCGCTAAGAGAAGGTCTTGCGAGGGCTTTGCCGCAGGCGATGCTGTCCGCAAAGCCGGTGGTGTCTTTTGATGTTGATGGCGCAAAGGAAGTAGTTAATGAAAACACCGGAAGATTAATCGAGCCGAAAAACGTTGAGCAATTGACAAGTGCCTGCGCAGAGCTGCTCGAAAATGAACAGTTGAGAGAAGAGCTTGGTTTAGCTGGGCGAGAATTTGTAAAAGAGAAATTCGCACCTGCAAAAATGGTTGATACTGTTGAGGGTGTTTATAAAAGATTGCTGGAGGAAAAAGCGTTATGAAAAGTTATAGAAAAGAGCTTTTGTTTAATACAGCTTCCAGAAGAGAATTTATTAACATTACCCCGCAGGTGTCGCAGTGCATTAAAGAAAGCGGAATAAACGAAGGTTTTGTTCTCTGTAATGCGATGCACATTACAGCCAGCGTTTTTATTAACGATGATGAATCCGGTTTGCACAGCGATTTTGAAACCTGGCTGGAAAAGCTCGCACCTGAAAAGCCGTATTCGCAATACCGCCACAATGGAGCAGAAGATAACGCCGATGCACACTTAAAGCGCACCATAATGGGCAGAGAAGTGGTAGTAGCAATTACAAACAGTGAGCTCGACCTTGGTCCGTGGGAGCAGATTTTTTACGGCGAGTTCGACGGCAAAAGGAAAAAAAGAGTTTTAGTAAAAATCATCGGTGAATAAATTTTAGCACTTTTATTCTTCACTTAGGATTTGGTTTATATTGTATTTGGCAAGTTCATTTCGCTGTGATTGATTTATCTGTTCAAGTATTCCGTTTTTTTCAGCGGATACACTAAAACTAATTTCGCCAACAATTTCAGAAATATCTGATAGTTTTATATTCGCAGATTCTTTTGCAGGCATAAAGCCGATTTTCGGTTCACTGACTTTAACCAGAATTTCACGATTAACGAGATGATTGAGAATTTTTTCGCCGAATTCGGCGGGCAGATTTAGTTTGCTGCAAATAACGCCTTGCGAAACAGGTGTCTGGTTTTTTCTAAACGCACCAGCTATTTCCCTGACAATGTTAATAACTGTAAAATCGTTTGCGATGAAGTAATCCTCTGTTTTTTTTGCAGATGCAATTTCAGCGGCATCGAGTGTTTTCAAATGCTGCGTTGTGAATGTAAGTTGTAATCCGAACAAGACAATTATCCAGCTGATAAAAATCCATAAAACGCCAAGCGGAACAAGGCCCATAACGCCGTAAATCTGGCTATACGGAATGAATTTTACAACGTAGATTCCAAAACCCCATTTGGCAAGAGCCCAAACCAAAGCTGCGATAGCTGCTCCCCAAATTGCTGATTTTGCATTAACTTTTGTATTTGGCAAAACAAAATAAAGAAAGAAAAATGCAATGGTAGTTACGAGATACGATAGTACCGCCGGGGCTGTGTGCGATAGAATCGTTTGTTGCAGCTGGCCGATGGATGCATGTCTTGTGCTGACATATATTCCAGCACCTAGAAGCAGCGGGCCAAGCGTTAGAAGTGCCCAATAATTTATGGTACGTTGCAAGAAATTTCTTCCTTTTCCGACATGCCAGATACTATTAAATGATTTTTCTATTGTCATCAAAAGTGCAAGTGCAGCCCAAATTACAATTATGCATCCAAAAATTGTTATTGAACCTTTGTTAAGTCCCGTAAAAAATTTCTCTACAATTTGGTCGAGATACTCAGTCAACATCATTTTGCCATCGGCCTGTTCGACAGTTATAGTTGAAAGATGTAGCTGTTTGTAAGTCATGTCTTTGATTTTCTGGCTGACATACGTAGAGGCAGGAAACGACTGGAATATGAGCAGCATTACAATTGCAAGCGGCACAATACCGAAGATTGTGTGATACGAAAGAGCCGCGGCTTGTTGGCCGGCGTGATTTTTCTTTAGCAGCCGTGCACAGTGCGACCATAATTTCAATTGGTTAATCGCAAAACGGCTGGCTCTTCCGACTCTCTCGGTGGGCACGGACAAAATCTTTTTAAATATTGGCATTGTGAATTTCCTGAAAAGATTTATTTAAATAATTCATCAATAGCATCAGATAGTATCTCTCCAACCTGGCCTTTGATTTGTTCCTCAATATATTTATCGACTTGTTTATCGATTTCTTTTTTCAATTGTTGATTTAATTGTTTTTCAAATAGCCCGCCCAAGTCTAATTCGGGTTTGTCGATAGTTCCTTTAAGTGGCAGCGATATTCTTTCGCCAATTGCCTCTTGGCCGACTCTTGCGGTTCTGCCGGCTGAAGTATAAGGCAGGACTATAATCATATCCAAACTTTTATCCAGCCCGATGGTACCTCTGAAGTTGACCGGATTATTACCTATGTCCATTTGCATATCTTCGTAGCTTAGAAAGCCATCGCGCAGAACAAATTTTGTTGGATGAATTGTAATATATTGACCCTGCATATCGATACCTGATAACGATAGAATCTGGCCGAGCAGTCCGGAGGTTTGTAGCTGGATTTGTTCAATGGATATTGTTCCGATTGCTTCGATTTGATTTTCATAGCCCTGCAAAAGCGGCAATATTAATTTTTCGCAGTTAAAATTTAATACTCCGCTTACATTTACAGCGTTTGCAAAAATCGGATTGATGTACGCTAGAAATCTGTCAGCTGTTTCGTCGTCGATTTTGATATCCTGTATTATCTGTACTGGCTTTGTTATTTTCAGTAGTGTCGGCTGATTTGCAAAATCGGCTTGTCCGGCGAAATTCAGTTGGCCGCCTTCGAATGCTGTCGAAAACGGCGAAACATTCAGAACTTTATTTTCAAATTGAGCATTTATTTGTGCCTGGCCGAAATCCAACCCATCATATATGGCTTTTTCTAAAGCTATTTGTGCTGTAAATGATAATTTGCCTGAAATTATGGAGCGGTAATCCGGATTTATTTTAGCTTGTTTTATTTTAGCTGAAATTTGGCTGGAGTTGTCGCTAAAATTTATATCTGTAACGCTGATACCGTTTAACCAACTCATAGAGAGATTGCTGAAATCTATTTCGCCATCGACAGATTCGTTGATATGTTCTGATATTATTTTATGAGCTGTTTGGCTGGATACAAATTTGGGAATCAGAAAAAACGCAGATACAACCAGAATAAGCAGAATTAGGAAAAACAGCTTTAATAATTTCACCCATTTTTTAAAACTGCTTTTCTTTTTGGGGTGAGCTTTGTTTTTGTCTTCGGCTTGCATTGGTTTTGCCGCCATTTATGCGTTGTAAAAATCTAAAGCGAAAAAACATAAACAAAAATTATCCGAGCAGTATTTCGTCCGATTTACTTTTGACTATCAAATCAACTTCATCGGTGTGTTTCTTCGTAATGTCATCGATTTGTTTTTTGCCGTCTTTTAAGTCGTCTTCTGTAATCAGGTGTTCTTTTTCCTGTTTTTCAAGATGCTTATTTGTATCTCTTCTTACATTTCTTATGGCAACTTTGGTTTGCTCGCCCATTTGTTTGGCTTGTTGAGCGAGCTGCTTTCTTCTTTCTTCGCTGAGGGCGGGAACACTTAGTCGGACGAGTTTGCCATCGACAACCGGTGCAATACTTAGGTCGCTGTTTTTGATTGCTTTTTCGATTTCTCTTAATGCTCCAACATCAAATGGCTTAATCACAATCGAGTCGGATTGCGGTGTTACAATACTGGCCATTTGTTTTATGGGTGTTGGGGTTCCGTAGTAATCTACTTTGATATTTTCGACAAGCCCGGTTGACGCTCTGCCTGTCCGCACTGATTTAAAATCTTTTTTCAGAACTTCAACCGCTTTTTGTATTCTGATTTCGCTTTCGGAAATTGTTTTACTTGTAGGCATAAAAAAAACTCCCTTTTTTGTTTGTTATTTCGGCTACAGATTACGAACTGATATATGTGCCTACCTGCTCACCATTTAACGCCTTTGCTATATTGTCTTCTTTGAAAATATTCAAAACAACAATCGGGATATTACTTTCCCTTGCAAGAGTTATCGCTGACTGGTCTATTACTTTGAGATTCTTTTTAAGAATATCTTCGTAAGAGAGCTTTGTGAAAAACTCTGCATTTTTATTTTTTTTAGGGTCATCACTGTAAACGCCGTCAACTTTCGTTGCCTTTATAATAAGGTCGGCTCCGAGTTCAGATGCTCTAAGTGCTGCACAGGTGTCGGTGGTAAAGAATGGATTTCCTGTTCCGCCGGCCAACATAACAATTTTTCCGGATTCAAGGCAATCGACAGCTTTTCTTCGAACGAATTTTTCGCATAATGCGTCCACTTTTATAGCACTTAAAACCACAGCCGGCTGGCCGAGAC
>JAGLNB010000135.1 GCA_023139715.1 Planctomycetota bacterium
TGGTCAGCGGTGTTTCTCGGTATGTGGCTGGTTTTGGAAAAGCTCTCCCCTCTTAGGAAATTTCCGGCTCCAATTACTATTGCGATTTGCGAGCCGAGTTTTTTAATTTCGATTATTCTTTTAGCGAGGGATTCAAGGGCTGAGCTATCAAGACCGAACCCGTTCGGCTTACATAGCCCTTCTCCTGAAATTTTTAGTAGTATGCGTTTATATTTGCTTTTTGCCATTACTTCGTATCTCGATGTTATATCTCGTTTTTTACCAGATACTCTTTACGATATACGTTTTATCCGAGCTCAAATCTTGCAAATCTTTTTATTTCAGCAGTTCCGCCGGCCGTTTTGGCTGCCTGAGTTAGAACTTCAGCTACCGTTTGGCTGTCATCCTTTACGAACGGCTGCTCAAGGAGGCAGTTTTCAGCGAAGAACTTTTTCATTTTGCCATCGACAATTTTTTCAAGTATTTCAGCCGGCTTATTCTTGATTTGCTCAGCAAAAATTGCTTTTTCGCGTTCAATTGTCTTTGCATCAATTTCGCTTTTGTCCAGTGCGAGCGGCTTGGTAGCGGTGATATGCATTGCTATGTCAGCTGCTGCTTGTTTCAGAGAATCAGCTTTTGCTGTTTCGTCTTTGTCAGTATTAATTTGAACCATTGTACCGACTTTTTTGTTGAAATGTATATATACACTTATCAGCCCTGAGCTGGTGAGTGTGTATTTTGCAAAATCACCGAGCTTGATTTTTTCGCCGAGCTTGCTAACTGTTTCAGTAAGAACATCGTTGAAAGTTTTATCGTTGATACTTGTTTGGAGAATATTATCAACGCCTTCATCAGCAGAACAAGCCAAAGCGTAATTGGTTAATGATTGTGCAGCGGCTATGAAGTCATCGCTTTTAGCTACAAAGTCAGTTTCACTGCAAAGAGAAGCCATTACAGCTGTTTTGCCATCATCTGTGATTTTGCTGACAACCAAACCTTCGGAGGTTTCTCTCTCTGCACGTTTACTCAGAGTTGCTAGCCCTTTTTTCCTGAGCGTGTCCATAGCTTTTTCAATGTCGCCACCAGATTCGGTGAGTGCGTTTTTGCAGTCCATCATTCCCTGGCCGCTCATTTTTCTAAGCTTCATTACTACTGCAGCTGAAATTTCTGCCATTTTTAAAAACCCTTCTATCCTCAAAACGAGGGATATTATTTTTTATATGTTTTCAAATTTTATTACTGAGTATCAGTAGCTGGAGTTTCTTTTGCTTCTGGCTTTTCGTTTTCGGTTGCCTTGGCTGCCTCAGGCACTTCGGCTACTTCCGCTGCCTTTGGCTGGTCTTGTTGTTTGCTTTCATCTGCACGTGCAAGAGTCGGCCTTTTTGAGCGTGCTTTTTTTTGCTCCTGAGCTTCTTTCTGCTTTACGGCGACCATTAGTTTGCCAGCTGATACGCCATCAGCCAATTCAGCGAGTATTAAATCGATAGCTCTGATGGAATCATCGTTTGCCGGGATTGCCACATCTACTGCATCAGGATCTGAATTTGTGTCTATAAGCCCGATGGTTGTAATCCCAAGTTTTTTAGCTTCAGCGAGAGCGAGATGCTCTTTTTTCACATCGACAACGATTACAGCTGCCGGCAAGCTCGACATTTTGCGAACACCGTCAAGGTTGCTCTTTATTTTACGCATTTCGCGTTTAAGGCGTGAGGCCTGTTTTTTACTTTCATTCTCGAGAGAGCCATCTTCCTGCATTGCTTCGAGCTGTTCGAGTTTTTGCAGCCGTGAGCGGATAGTTCTAAAATTTGTCAGCATTCCGCCAAGCCATCGTTGTGATACGTAGTGCATACCGCATTTTACGGCGGCATCTTCAACGGCTTTTTGTGCCTGCCTCTTCGTACCCACAAAGACGACATCTTTGCCGTTTGAGACGATATCAGCGAGTAGCTTTTTGGCAATCAGCAGACCTTTTAGGGTTTGCTTAACATCGATAATGTGTATTTTGCACCGTTTTGCGAAGATGAATGGAGCCATTTTCGGATTCCATCGACTTGAGCCATGGCCGAAGTGCACTCCAGCATTAATTAGTTCACGAACAAGATCTTTAGCCACAAAAACCTCCAAATTTCTCTGAAATTACTTAGTTTATCTGTGCGTACAAACGCCTAAACCCAAGAAACTAATACAAACGAGCTATTATGTCAAGGGTTTTTAGTGTGGAATTTTTGCTAAGTGCAGTGATATTTAGAGCTTGGCGGCAGAAAAATTACCTGCCTGCCACCAGCTGAAACAATTGGCATATGCCAATTACTTACTCATTGTCCTTATATTTCTAATACCAAACTGTAACCACTATACTTGGCTCGGTTTTTTTGCCCTGAATTTCGCCTGTTGCGGTATTGGTGTGTTTTATTTCAACTCCCGGGTTATTCTTGAGCCATTCAGTGATTTGTCCATCGAGAAATTCGATGGCTCCGGCGTGCAGTTTTGTAAAGAAGGTTTTTACGCCCGTTATCCTTCCCTGCGATGCTACTGCCGCCACGACTGCCTTTTTTTGCAGTTTTGGAACGCGAAGTGATTTAATTTTTTCTTCGGATACCTCCTCAACGCCGCCGATGCTCAATGGCGAATGTGAAACCTCTGTTTTGGAATTTTCGTCGAGAGATATTAATTTACCAAGTTCTTCATCGAGAGCAGCTGAATCAAAATCATCGTTAATCGGGGAATTTTGCTCGTTGAAATTGTCCATTATGTCATCCTTTTGTTATGTATAAATTTTTAACGTTATGGAAGCGACACAATTAAAGCTTAAACTTGTTGCGGCTATTATATCTTTAATAAGTGCAGCTTTCAAAGAAAATTCTTAATGTTTGATTGTTTAGTGTTTTTAGAACGAAAAAGTTAGACCACGAATCGTTTTTCTGTTAGTTTTATGGGCAGATGGCAAAACAAATAAAAAAAGAACAGTTGTCTGTGGGCTTTATAGCGCTTGGCTGTCCCAAGAATATGGTCGATAGCGAGCGGATGCTCGCTGAAATAGCTCAAGGCGGATTCACGATAGTTTCTGATATTGAAATTGCTGACATAATCGTGATAAATACCTGTGGTTTTATAGCTCCTGCAAAAGCTGAAGCTATTGAATCGATGCAGTA
>JAGLNB010000136.1 GCA_023139715.1 Planctomycetota bacterium
AAGAAAAAGGGCAATGTGCAAAAAGTGATTGTTGCCGGCTGCCTCGCTCAGAGAGAAGGAGCCGAATTATTTGAGCAGGTAAACGGCATTGATGCTGTTGTTGGTCTCGGCAGCCGTGATTTGATAGCTAATATAATCAAAGAGGTTTTAGGTTCAGATAAGAGCAAGACATTTCTTACCAAGCCGCCTCAGGCAGCTAATGATGACAGAACCAGATTGCGAATTAGTCCTGCTCACTGGGCATATCTTAGAATCAGTGAGGGCTGCGACCATAATTGCTCTTTTTGCACGATACCAGCCATAAAAGGCCGATTTCGCAGTAAGCCGCAGGATATAATTCTCGCCGAAGCAGCCGAATTAGTTGGTTGCGGGGCAGCTGAACTAAACATAATTGCTCAGGATACAGCTTATTATGGCCGGGATTTGAAGATTAAAGATGGCCTTGCCCTGCTCGCAGGAGAGCTTGAAAAAATCGACAATTTAAAATGGCTAAGATTAATGTATATGTATCCGGCCGGAATAAATGATTATCTGATTGAGACGATTAGAAGCAGTGAAAAAATAGTTCATTATTTGGACATTCCTATTCAGCATATAAATAATGAAATTCTAAAAAATATGCATCGTCCGGACACAAAGGATAAAATCTGCTCTGTGATTGAGAATCTGCGTTCGAAGATTTCTGATATTGTGCTCAGAACGACGGTTATTGTTGGTTTTCCGGGCGAAACGGATGAGCAATTTGGTGAGCTTCTGGAATTTGTGAAATGGGCGAAATTTGACGCTTTGGGCTGTTTCAAGTTTTATCCTGAATCCGGCACGCCGGCTGCCCAAATGCCAAATCAGATTCCCGAAAAGACCAAAAGCCAGCGGCTTGAGGAATTGATGCTTGCCCAGCAGGAGATTTGTTTTGCGAAAAATAAGAGCAGAATTGGCGAAAAGCTGCTCTGTCTTATTGATTCGGTCGATTCGGCTGGCGTTAGAAATGGGCGGTTTTATGGCCAGGCACCTGAAATTGACAGTATTTGTGTGATAAATAATTGCTCGGCCAAAGCTGGTGATTTTATTGAAGCTGAAATTGTCGGTACGAAAAATTATGATTTGATTGTTCGGCCAGTTTAAGATTGAATTATATTTGCTGTGAAAGTAAACTTAACCATTATGCTAAAACATCTTCCCAACATCCTAACTCTTGGACGCATTGTCTTAACGATAATTTTTCTGATTATGCTGCTTTATTCACCGACGGTGGAGAACAAGCCGCTGTTTCTCGATATTGCTTTTGCGATTTTTGTTGTGGCCGGCCTAACTGATACGATTGACGGTGCCATAGCGAGAAAGCTCGGCGTTACCAGCAAATTTGGCCGGATAATGGATCCGCTTGCTGATAAGGTTTTAGTTTGCGGCGCTTTTATTTGTTTTGCAGTGATTGGTGAGCCGAAACTTTTTAACTTCGGTTTTGGTACGCTGGCTTTTATTCAATGGCTTGTGGTTGGCGTGTTAATTCTAAGAGATGTTTCTATTACGATATTACGGCAGGTTGCTGAAACTCGCGGTATTAATTTTGCTGCTACGACCTCAGGCAAATTAAAAATGTTTCTTCAGTCGTTTGCTGTTGGTACGGTCGTTATAAAAATGGCTCATGCCCAGACAGCTACCTGGGGATATTGGTTTACATCTGTGGTATTAACACTTATGCTGGCAGTTACAGTTATCTCAGGTATAAAGGCAACTCGACGGAGTTTCCGGAAAAAAACGGTAGTTTGACCTATGCCGAACAAAGGATTTACCCATCTTCATTTGCACAGCCAGTATTCATTGCTTGATGGTGCCATAACTTTTGAAAAATTATTCAAACGCTGCAAAGAACTTGGAATGGATTCTGTTGCGGTAACTGACCATGGCAATATGTTCGGTGCTGTTGAATTTTACATAAAAGCGAAAGCTGCTCACATTAAACCGGTTCTTGGCATTGAAGCATATATTGCCCCACGCAGCAGATTTGACAGAACAAAAAGCGGCATAAAAGATGCTGCATATCATCTCGTTTGTCTCGCTGAAAACAATGCCGGCTATAAAAATCTACTGAAACTTACAAGTGCCGGTTTTACAGAGGGTTTTTACTATCGGCCGAGAATTGATAAGGAAATACTCGCTGAATTAAGTGAAGGAATTATAGTTACTTCCGGCTGCATTGGCGGAGAAATCGCATCACTGCTTGTCAAGGGCGATGAAAAAGCAGCTATTGAAGCGGTTGAAAGTTATGCGAAAATTTTTGACAGCGACCATTTCTTCATTGAAATTCAAAGCCATGAAAATGACAAAACCTGTGTTTCCCAGGCGCTTATAGATATTGCCAATAAAAAAGGCCTCGGATTGGTTGCTACAAATGATGTGCATTTCCTGCTGGAAGAAGATTACGAAGCCCATAATTGCCTTTGTGCTATAAGTACCGGCAAGCTCGCCAATGACCCCAGCCGAATGGTTTATCCAAGGGATGTGTATCTTAAAAGTTCTGAGCAGATGAGAGAGCTTTTCCCTCAACTTGATTCGGCGTTTGACAATACTTTGGCTATTGCTGACAGATGCGACGTTGAAATTGATTTGAAAACTCACTATGCTCCGTCTTTTACGCCAGATGATGGCTCGACCGCTGAAGACTTTTTAACAAGGACGGTAATGAATGGAGCCGAACAGCGGTATGGAACAATCACCGATGAAATAAAGAGCCGGATTGACAGAGAGCTTGACGTAATCGAATCCAAGGGTTTTGCAAGCTACTTTTTAATCGTATGGGATTTTTGTAATTACGCACACAAAAATAATATATCAGTTGGCGCTCGAGGAAGTGCGGTAGGCACGGTAGTTGGATATTGTCTTGGACTTTGCGATGTTGACCCGATTCGATACGGCTTATTGTTTGAACGGTTTATGGACCCCGAGCGTAATGAGATGCCGGATATTGATATTGATATTTGCCAGGATGGCCGGCCAAAAATTATCGATTATGTCCGAAACAAATACGGACACGTTGCGCAGATTATAACTTTTGGAACAATGAAAGCCAGAGCTGTTATTCGTGATGTTTGCAGGGTGCTCGGCGTAGCGCTTAGCGAGGCGGACAGGTTGGCTAAACTTATTCCCGATTCGCTTGGAATGACGCTCGACAAAGCGTTGAAATCTGAGCCGCAATTAAAAAAGTGCTGTGAAGAAAATGAGCAGATAAAAAAGGTTATGGAGGTCTGCAAAAAACTTGAAGGACTTGTTCGCCACGCCTCAGTGCACGCAGCCGGAGTAGTAGTTGCCGACCAGCCTCTGACAAATTTTCTTCCGCTTTACAAGCCAGCCGGTTCTGATGATGTTGTAACTCAGTTTGAAGGGCCGATGGTGGAAAAAGTTGGGCTATTAAAGATGGACTTTCTCGGCCTGAAAACGCTTAGCGTTTTAGAGCGGGCTTGCCAACTGGTAAAAAGTATTCACGGCGAAGAAATCGATTTGGAAAAGATTGATTTTACAGATAAAAAAGTTTTCAAACTCTTTTCAACAGGCAGAACAAAAGGCGTTTTTCAATTTGAGTCCAGCGGTATGCAGGATTTGCTGATGAAAATGAAGCCGGACCGTATAGAGGATTTGATTGCTGCAAATGCGCTTTATCGTCCCGGCC
>JAGLNB010000137.1 GCA_023139715.1 Planctomycetota bacterium
ACAGAACAACCTATTGATGTACACACCAACCTGGATCATGAGCCGGAAATACATAAAATTTTCAGGATGGCAGTTAAGTATAAAACTTCTGATCTGCACCTTAAAGTCGGACAGCCGCCAAAACTGCGAGTATACGGTAAATTAAAAAGTGTGCCCTGCCCATCTGAAGTATTGACCGAAGAGAGAATCGAAAAGCTTATCTTCGAAATATTAAGCGAAGACCAAAAAAACTTTTTCCTTAAAAACGGGACGCTCGACTTTGCTTATAAAGTCGGAGACAAAGACCGTTTCAGAGTAAATATATTTCGGCAAAGAGGAGCCATTAGTCTTGCAGCAAGACGGGTTAATTTTGAAATCCCACTTTTTAAGGATTTGTATCTACCGCCAATTATACAGGAAATAGCAAAAGCCAGACAGGGTTTGGTGCTGGTGGTAGGCCCTACCGGATGCGGAAAGACAACGACAATCGCATCAATGATAGATGACATAAACAGGACTCGCTCTTGCCATATAATGACCGTTGAAGATCCTATTGAGTATCTTTTTGTGGATAAAAAGGCTATCGTATCTCAAAGGGAAATTGGCATTGACGTGCAAAATTTTGATGATGCGTTGAGACACCTTATGCGGCAGGACCCTGATGTAGTTTTAATTGGTGAAATGCGGGATGCCGCAACTGTTACCGCGGGAATGAGGGCAGCTGAAACCGGGCATCTCGTGTTTGGAACAATGCACTCGACAAATGCTGCTCAGGCTGTTCAGCGGCTTTTAGATCTTTTCCCGCAAAACGAAAGAGATTTGACAAGGCAAACTCTGAGCATTGCACTTAAAGCGATTATCAGCCAGGTATTGCTTCCGAGTATCAAAGAAGGCGTGGATAGAATACCTGTTGTTGAAGTTCTGCTTGCAAATTCAACTGTTAGAAAGCTTATATCCGAAGAAAGAGAAGCCGATTTGTCCAGCGTTATAAAAAATTGTCAGGGAGAAGGTATGCAGGACTTCACGGAAAATCTCTGTAGACTGGTACAGGATGGGAGCGTAGACCTGAAAGAAGCATATAAGTACGCACCAAACATAGAAGAATTAAAAATGTCGATGAAAGGCATCAGGGCTACGTCCAGAGGCATTTTATAAAATAAAAAACAGAAACTGAACATTAATAATCAGGTCGAGTTTTTATGCCAAATTCAATATTAAGTTCTATAGGATACGGCGACTACATAGCTGTCTATAAATTTGTTATCTTTTTAGCATCATTTTTTTTGTGGATGCCGCTGATTGCGTGGGTGGATAAAGATGCAGAGGCAGTCGGTACTCGCAAAGTTTTCTGGGTATCTGTTATTTTTGGCTCAGTAGTTGTAACCACAGTAACTTGGCTGACTTTGCCGTTTTTTGTTGTTGGATTGATTCTGTATCTAACAGTATTAGCTATAACAACCATTGCTTATGTTAAGCACCGTAATTCCATAGTTATGGATTATGACAAAATTCTGACCATCGAACACATAAAAAAACTATTTGGCAGTAAAGACGAGGAAACAAACATATCCAATAGCTTCCTTTTTATCACCGCCAACAAA
>JAGLNB010000138.1 GCA_023139715.1 Planctomycetota bacterium
GGGCAGTCGGTTGGCTTCATAAAAATTCTGCCTATCAAGTTTACTACTGCTACCGTTGGCCCTTTGGAAGTTTTATAGATTGCAAAACTTTTTCCAGCTGCGTATTCGGACATATTGGCAGGCCTGACGATATTGTCAGCTGTTTCGAGTGTTCCGATTATATCTTTTTTTCGATAGGTATGGTCGCCAAGCGTAATGAGGTCTACGCCGTATTTTAGCAGCTTGTCATATATTTGCGACGTAAGTCCTGAGCCGCCAGCTGCGTTTTCAGCGTTGGCTATTACGCAATCGATGTCCAGCTCTTTTATTAACGGCTTTAACTTGTCAGCGAGGACTCGTCTGCCCGGCCGGCCAACTATATCACCAATACAAAGTATATTCAGCTTCATAATTAGTTGTTTGTTGTTAGTCGCTTGTTGCTGGCAGAGAAAATCTAACAACCCTTCGACAAGCTCCCTTCGATAAACTCAGGGCAGGCAGGGCAGACTATCAACGAGCAACCAGCAACAGATTTTTAATTCTCCATTCTCAATTCTATTTAGCATATTCTATGCAGCGAAGTTCTCTTAGCAGTGTAACCTGAATTTCGCCGGGATATGTCATTTCATTTTCGATTTTATTTGCAATATCGCGAGCGACTTTAACAGCGGAATCATCGGCTACTTTTGCTGCATTTACGATAACTCTGACTTCTCGTCCTGCCTGGATTGCGTAAGCACTATCTACGCCTGCAAATCCGGTTGCGATTTCTTCGAGTTTTTCCAGCCGTTTAATATATCTTTCGAGCGTTTCTCTTCTTGCTCCCGGCCGTGATGCACTGATAGCGTCAGCGGCGGCGACAAGCGGTGTATAAGGATTGTCAGCTGGAATATCGCCATGATGGCCGGCAACGGCGTTTAATACGATTGATGATTCATTGAAGCGTTTCAGATAATTTGCACCGATGTCCGGGTGGCTGCCCTCGATTTCATGGTCGATGGCTTTTCCAATGTCGTGCAAAAGGCCGGCTCGTTTTGCTATTGAGCTGTCAAGGCCGAGTTCGTCAGCCATAATCTGCGAAAGGAAAGCGACCTCAACGCTATGGCGAAGCACGCTTTGGCCGTAACTGGTTCTGAAATTCAAAGCGCCGAGCAAGCTGAGTATTTTATTATTAAGACCTCTTACGTTTGTTTCAACTGCGGCATCTTTTCCGATTTGCAATGCCATCTGGTTGACATCTTTTTTGGCCTGCACAACGACCTCTTCAATTCTTGATGGATGTATTCTTCCATCCTGAATCAGCCGTTCCATCGACATTCGTGCTGCTTCTCTTCTTAATGGATTAAAGCCGCTTACGATAATCAAGCCGGGCGTATCGTCAACAATGACATCGACTCCGGTTGCCTTTTCGAATGCGCGAATATTTCGGCCTTCTCTTCCGATGATTCTGCCCTTCATATCATCGTTTGGAATTTCAACAGTTGATACGGTTGCTTCGCATGTTTGCTCAGAGGCGTATCGCTGAATAGCTGTGTTAATTATTTCACGGCTTTTTTGGATAACCGTTTCGTTTGTCTCTTCAAGTTTGCGGGCTATGAGTGTTGACATTTCCTGTTCGCATTCTTCTTCAAGCTGTTTGAGCAGAAGGGCTTTGGCCTCTTCCATATTCATAGCTGTAATTTTTAACAGCTGATTTTTTTGCTGAGCCATCAAATTAGAAAGCTGTTTTTCTTTGTAATCGATGTTTTGCTCTTTTCTTTCGACTTCCTTTTCCTGTTTTTTCAGTGTATTTTCCTGCTGATGGAGAAGTTCTGCCTGGCGGTCGAGTGCATCTTCATGCTTGCTCAGCTGCATTTGTGTTTCGTGCAGCTCGCTGCGTGTTTTATTTGTCTCCTCAGCAAACTGTTCTTTTTTCTTTATTGCTTCTGTAGCTGCCTCGATTTGAGCGGATTTGATTATGTTTTCCGCTTCCTTTTTTGCCCCTTCGATTTGTCGCTGCATGTCCTGCTCGAAGGTTTTTATTCTTGTCCGTGAAATCAGTTTTTGCACGATGGCGGTCAGAATAATACCAGCTGAAAAGCCAACTATACCTATTATAATCAACATTACATCCATAATTTACACCTTTCTCTTTTGGCTAAGGTAAACACGAAGGCAAATTATGGGGTATTAGAGCGATTTAATTTTTCGTGCCCGCTTTATGCCGGCAACGGCCTAAAACTGAGCAGAAAATCTTAAAATGCTCTAAGGCAGGAAATACCCGAAGCGTGCCAAAACTGATGAAAATCCTTTTCGCTGTGGTTTACAACTGATTGCGATTATTGCCAAAACCGGCTCAAATTCGGCCTTTTTAGCAGCTTAAAACGTCTTTTTTGCCGCAAAACAGTTCAATTTTATGCCCAAAAGCGGCATTTTTTTGTTCACAGATAAACCTTTTTCAAACGGATTTCGTTTCACTTTTAATACGCTCTTTTTCCGCTGTTTGTAGAAGCCGTCTTTTTCGCCGGCTTTGATTATAGCGGATAATAAAAATATCTTTGTAATCTAAATACTAAAATACTTTTCGGATGGGGTTTTACGAGTAACCCCTCATTCCTGTCCTTTTTTGCCCCTTTTTGCAGCAAACAGCTTCAAAACCTTAATCTTAAAGCGTTTCGGGGCAACCCATAATTTCTTCGTTCTAAAAACTAAAAAGAACAAACACAACAGAGAGCATATTATGGCGTTTTTTGCTGCCGGTCAAGAAAAAAACGGTTAATCACCGGCCAATGCCGCTGGCCGATTTAAACGGTATTTTTTCGCTGAATCCGTAAAAATCTGGAAGAGAGCTGGGAAATAATGTATAATTCGCAAAATAGCTGGATTTCCTTAGGGTATATTTATTGTTTATTTTTTTTCAGGAGCGAATATGTCAGGGCATTCACACTGGGCCGGAATAAAACACAAAAAAGCGGCTAACGATTCCAAACGCGGCAAGGTATGGAGTAAAGTTGCAAGAATGATAATCGTAGCAGCTAAGGCTGGCGGCGGCGACCCCTCGGCAAATCTGTCTTTACGCTACGCAATCGATAAAGGCAAGGCGGCCAATATGCCAAAAGACACCATCGAAAAGGCAATTAAAAAAGGCACTGGCGAACTTGGAGCTGTCAATTTTGAAGAGGTACTTTATGAGGGCTATGCGCCGGGCGGAATTGCCATAATGGTTGAAGCTC
>JAGLNB010000139.1 GCA_023139715.1 Planctomycetota bacterium
GCACACTGGCATAATCTCTCGAAGCTAAGTCTCGAGACCGGAGACGATGTTGACGTTGTAGCTGAAGGTCTGGCCTGCAATATCCATACAATGTCATCCGGTTCGCAGGGCTACGGCTATGATGCCTGGCGCGGTAACTGGATTACGATGCGAGTCCAGGGTGTAAATCGCGGTGTCTATCTCAACATTGAACAGCGTAACAAATTATTCCTGGAAAATCGCAACTGGGTCGAAGACCCGAATAACACCTGGATGTACAAAATAACAGGTGAAAACGAAACTCTCCTCAAAGTGCCGGACAAGGATTCAGGGGAAGTACCGCCGGATTATCCCGACAGCCCAGCCAGAATTGCACTGAACTACACACCATTTATGCCATCCGGCTCTGGCTCTACCCCGGATGATGCCGGACTTGTTGCTGATATGGATGACTACGTTAATATGCAGGGTATGCTGAGTATGGCAGCAATAAACTCCTTTATCTCCAATCACGATTCGCTTTTTAGTCATTACCAGAACACTTACTTTATGGATTACAATATGCACGACCCCTGTGAAACGAGAAAAAGGATGTATCTGCCATGGGACGTCGATTCAGTAATGAAAGGTGCCGAAGCCGATGGGGATATCTACGACAGGGAAGGCGGCTCAACAACGTGGCAGGAAATTTTCCTCGACAGCCCGACATACCGGCCACAGTACAATCAGGTTATGAGCGACCTTATGGGAACATCGCTGACACAATCCAACATTAATTCGTTCCTGGATATGATGCTGCCGATACTACAGGATGCGCTGGCAGCTGACCCATACAATCAATTCGCCACGCCAGGCACAGCGGGTGTACTGGAGCGATTCAGCGAGATTAAGACCTGGTATTCAAACAGAATCGTCAATATCCTCGAGCAGATTTGGTGGGATGAGCCGGCTGGAACCATACTGTTAAAAGATGATTTCGAAGGCACGCCCTGGAATGACAACTGGACAGGAGCATGGCTGCAAAATACCGAGGACTACAAAAGCAGCTACACCTCGGCTCATACCGAAGACGGCAGCGAAGGAGACTTTACCTGCGGTAATCTGGATGCCAGCGATGCTAATGTTATCCACGTGGCTTTCTGGATTATGAAAGATGACACAGAAAACGATGATATTGACCTCTATTATTACAATGGGGCCACAGACAGCTATGACTATATCATAGACCTTGATACTCTTGGAGCTGACGACGTGTGGCTGCGCTACACCGATACAATAACCGACAGCAACTATTTTGAGCCCGATTTCAAGATACGCTTCAATGCAACGGTCGGGAATAATGAAAACGTATGGGTTGACGATGTTATAATCACAAAGCTAATCTCTGAGCCGAATGAGCCGGTAATTTCCGGCTATATTCTGAACCCTAAAAACGCAGGAATCGGTGGAGTATTAATGTTGGCGGATAATGGCGGAGGGTCGGTTTTAACCGATGGTAACGGCTTCTATGAATTCCCTGTACCATACGGCTGGAGCGGCACAATTACGCCAACAGAAGCTGATTATACTTTTGTTCCATCCGAGCGAACGTACAGCAAGCCAGTGGTCGTTGACCAGCCACAACGATGGAGCCCTGACTACAACGGCACATCCATCTATGACCTTGACAGTAACGGCTCTATTGACTTTTACGATTATGCCACATTTGCATCTGCCTGGCAGAGCAGTTTGGTTGATGGCAATTGGAATCCAGCTTGCGACTTCTACACAGACCTGACAATAGACTTTAGAGATCTTGATAAATTTACAACGGCTTGGCTGATTCAGTAAATAACAGCCAAAAACTTGAGTGATTAAACAATTAACGGCCTACGGGAATATTCCCGCAGGCCGTTTCTGCTTTTGCCTTTTCTTCCGTATCGATTCGCTGTGTCCTCCGAAAAACCACCTGTTACAATAAAATTTTACCCATTCTGGCATTTCCTCCTTGACATTATAGGACGAACATGCGTACAATCAATGGCGAGAAGGAGAGGTGAGAAAAGTGAGCATATAGCGGGCCTAAAAAGGATTCGCTCCGAATCATCTGGAGCGGAATTTGGCGGTCTCTAATGTCATATCTTTTCACCACGTCGTATTAACCGCACGAGTTGGCATCATTCGCACTGATTTGAGGTCGCCGGCATCGCGCAAAAGGAGGAGGAGAGAAGAGATGAGGGGTAAAGTATCATTAGTTTTTGTGCCGTTGTTGGTTGCGCTGCTTTTAGGGGCATCGCAAGTACAGGCGGCGGTCGTATTTCCATTTGAGGTTTTTACTGATAATGGAGACTGGGGTGTGCTGGGGCCTTACTTTGGTGACCAGCGTTTAGATATATCCGTTGAAGTATATAATGGGAGTACCACTGCCAGTTTCAAGTTCGTTAATAACAGCGATGCGTCTTTGGAGGCGGCGATTACCGATGTTTATTTCGATGATGGCACCTTACTGGAAATATCATCAGTAGAGAACGGTCCCGGAGTTAAGTTTAGCCAGATAGCTACCCCGGGAGAGCTGCCGGGAGCTAACCTTCTTGATCCGGATTTTGTAACCAGCGATGGGTTCAGTGCAGATTCTCACCCGCAGCCTCTGAAAAACGGCGTGCAACCAGGCCAATGGGTGATTATCCATTTTAATTTACTGCCATTGGGCACGCTGGACGATGTCATTGATGAAATGAATAGTGGCGACCTGCGTATCGGCATCCATGTTCAGGGTTTCCCTGATGGTGGGAGCAACTCGATGGTCACTGTTCCTGAACCGGCAACGATGGTTTTGCTTGGCTTAGGCGGTTTGGCTTTGCTGAGAAAACGCAGGGCCTGAGCCGAAAATTAGTTTTGCTTATGAAATAAATTGTATGTAACAATACATAACATACAGAGAAATTTTGGATAAAAAAAGAGCCGTGAATTTATTTGCGGCTCTTTTTCATTTGTCGTCATCTGCCGCCTTTTAGGTGGCCTTTTTTTGTACGTATTGGAAAAATAAAAACACTTGGAAAATTTTTTTGAGGTTATGAAACGAGCAGTGGAAAAATAGTTTTTATGATATTTAGGCCTGAGGGATTTGCGTAACCTGCTTTGTCAGTTGGGCAAGGAGTACTTTCATTTTCGGATTGGCTTTTATCGCATTACCGATTTTACTGCAGGCGTGCATAACAGTTGTGTGGTCTCTTCCACCGAGATGGCCGCCTATTTCTTCCAAGCTGTGCTTTGTTAAATCCCTCGCCATGTACATACATATCTGGCGTGGTTCGGCAATACTCTGGCTTCGTTTTTTGCTCTGCAAATCTGCAAGGCGAACATCAAAATATTTTGTAACCACCTCGATAATATCGCTGATGCTTATATGCTTTGTTACAGCTTCAATCTGGCCTTTCAACGCCTTTTGGGCCAGTTCAAGCGTAATAGGACTTTTCGTAGTGGTTGCGATTGCGTAAATAGTTGTAAGCGCCCCTTCCAGTTCCCTGATATTTGCGTGTACTTTTTGGGCGATGTATTCAGCTATTTCATCGGAAACAGTCAGACCGCGAAGATGTGCCTTTTTCTGCACAATTGCAACTCGTGTTTCGTAACTTGGCGGGTCAATTCTCGTAACCAGGCCCCAGTTAAATCTACTGATTAGCCGCTCTTCAAGTGATGGTATTTCGGTTGGCGGGCTGTCTCCGCTTAAAATAATTTGCTTGCCATTATTGTAGAGAGCGTTGAATGTATGGAAAAATTCTTCCTGACTTTGTTCACGCTCACGCAAAAACTGGATGTCATCGATTACAAGCGTATCAACTGTTCTAAACTCATTTTGAAAACCAGCGAGATTTCCTTTTTCAATGGCACTGATGAACCTGTTGACAAAATTTTCGCAGCTTAAAAATTGAATTACTGCATCGCGAGAGCTTCGTTTTGTTTCACTGCAAACAGCGTGAAGAAGATGGGTTTTGCCGAGGCCGGAATTTCCGTATAGAAAAAGAGGATTATAAGTATTGCCCGGCGACTGGCTAACGGCAACACAACTGGCGTGAGCAAGCCGATTACTTGGTCCTACCACAAAATTATCAAATGTATAATCGGGATGAAGTTTCAGAGCTGTTTCAGAGGCACTTTTAAAAGTTTTACTGCCGGCCTGACGCCCCAAATTATGAGATATTTGTTCACTGTCAATAACACTGAAATCCACTGAGATAAGATGGCCGGTTATTTGCTGAGCGGCACGAGTGAAATTATTTCTGCAATTGTCATTTAAAAATTGAACCGTTGCCTCGTCAGGACAGCCAATCCTAAGCTGGCCGCCATCGAGACACATCAGAACCAACTCATCGAACCATTTACGAGTATTGACAGGGTCAAGCGAACTGGCTCGCTCGAGTATGTCGGCAAAAATATTTTCTACTTCACGAGTTATCATTGATATTTATAATTTGCGATTTGCGATTTTCTCCTCTTATGATAAAATCCATAATAATCGGAAAATGAAAATAGTCAATAGCAAAGGAAAAATAGTCAACCAAAATGGGCATTTTTACAAAAACAGCGGAATATTTCAAAGAACGGCTCGGCAAAACCCGTGAAAAAATCACAAGTTCACTTTCATCGGTATTATCTCTCGGCCGAAAAATCGACGAATCACTTCTCGACAAGCTGGAAGAAACGCTGATAAGCGATGATATCGGCATAGAAACTACAGATAAACTTATATCTCAGCTTCGCCAGGCGTGGCGCAGCGAACAAATCGCAACAACCGATGATATTATCCCTTTCCTGAAAGAGCATATCAAAAGCTATTGGCCGCATCGCGACCGGCAGCTCAATTTCGCCCCTTCCAAGCCCACTGTTATTCTGGTAGCCGGCGTAAACGGTTCGGGTAAAACCACGAGCATCGCCAAACTCGCTTACACATTAAGCCGTAACAATAAAAAAGTTATAGTCGCTGCCTGTGATACGTTTCGCGCCGCCGCCGTTGAGCAGTTAAGCATATGGGCTGAGCGAATCGGCGTTCAAATCGTTCGCCACAAATCAGGAGCCGACCCGGCAGCTGTCGCCTTTGATGCCTGCCAGGCAGCTGTTTCAAGAGATGTCGATTTTTTAATCCTCGACACAGCCGGCCGATTGCACACACAAAAAGATTTAATGAGGGAACTGACAAAAATCCGTGATGTGGTAGCTCGCAAAATCCCGGATGCGCCAAATGAAGTACTCTTAATTATCGATGCTACTACCGGCCAAAATGCAATCGTTCAGGCAAAAATGTTTACCCAGGCGATTGATGTTACGGGTATATTTCTTGCCAAACTCGACGGCACTGCTCGCGGCGGAATCGTAATATCCATCAAAGACCAGCTTGACATTCCGGTCAAATTTATTGGTCTCGGCGAAAAGCCGGAAGATATTGCTGAATTTGACCCGGAAACATTTGTCGATGCACTTTTTAATTAGAAGTGTTTTTACTCGGCAGAAATTGTTTTTAATTTTTCATCAACGGTGCCTGGCCGGTGGCTTCAACTACGCTTCGCCAGAGTTCGCCATCGGGGTCAATAGCATTTTTACTCGCCACAGCCATACCAATTGGAATGTGAACAAAACAATTGTGCATTAGCCCAACGAGCAATTCTGTTTTGCCGGCCATCGCCGCATGCACAGCGTTGGCTCCCAGTTTTGCACAATAGATAGAATCGCTCGGATTAGCTGGAACGCTTCGAATGATGTAGCTTGGGTCAATATATTTCAAATTAATTTCTATCTGTTTTTCTTTGAAATAAGCAGAGATTTTTTCTTTCAGGAAGAGCCCAATATTGCCGAGTTTTTTATTTCCCGATGCGTCAACACTTCCCAAATCTTCCATAAGCTGCTGGCCGGCTCCTTCGGCTACCAAAATCACTGCATGTTTTCGATACTGAATTCTGTTTTCGAGATGTTTTAGCAAACCGTTTTCGCCATCAAGTTCAAACGGCACTTCCGGCACAAGGACATAATTAACATCATTACAAGCAAGAGCCGTTTGGGCTGCGATAAATCCCGATTGCCGCCCCATCACTTTAACAATTCCCAATCCATTAATTGCGTCGCTCGCTTCAACGTGAGCTGCGGCAACAGCTTCAACCGCTTTGGAAACAGCCGTCTCCAGGCCGAATGATTTTTGCACAAAACTAAGGTCGTTATCGATTGTTTTCGGCACGCCGACAATTGCGATTTTGAGATTGCGTTTTTTAATTTCTTTTGAAATATTCAATGCACCTTTTTGCGTACCGTCTCCGCCGATTGCAAAGAGCATATTAATTCCAAGCCGCTCAAGCGAATCCACAATTTCGCCGACGCTATCGCCCCAGCCGCGTGATGAGCCAAGCATTGTTCCGCCGTTGCGATGGATGGAATCAACGTCTTCCGGCCTCAGCGGCATAACCGGCAGCTCAAATTGTGGAACCAATCCACGATAGCCGAACCTTATTCCGCAAATTTCTCGTACGCCGTATCTGTACCACAGGCACATAACAATTGCACGTATCACGTTATTTAGTCCCGGACAAAGCCCGCCGCAGGTTACTATTGCTGCTTTTACTTTTCCCGATTCAAAATAGTTTTTTTCTCTCGGCCCGGCTTTTTCGAGCAATTTAGTTTTATCAAAACTTTTCGACTGCGTATCAGCTTTAGCGTCAATGTCGTGGAGAATGCATTCATCATCCGGCACATAGTTTGCCAGATAATCTCCGGTTTGCTTGGACATTAAAAGCGGCGAATTAACTTTCGGCTCGCCCAATACTGAAACGGTAAAATCCAGATTTTCCGGCTGCATCGCACTCTCCAAAATTATAATTTTGACTATTTAAACTTTTGGCCGGTTCTGCAGGAAGGCGATGTTCGGCAGCCCACCAGTCAGCGGCAATGCGTATTTGACGAAAGCATCTGTTATTCCGTTGCCATCTTCATTGATAAATTCATCGGGGAAAGATTTTGTCAATTCCGCCACATTGCAAAGCTCGGTTTTAAAAAGTTTTGTAGCATAATTTTCGCCATCGCCTGTCCGCTCGAGCGCTACAGAACCGCTTGTTTCTTCCATTGCAAATTTTACTGCCTGTATTCCGCAAGCCCTTGCTTCTTTTGCATCAACATCCGATTGCAGGCCGGCAAAACTTCTCTGAAGGTAGCCGAATGTATCTGCTCGAACTCGCTGCACGCCGAGTTTGCCTCTGACCTGTTCGGCGAGGAAATCAGCCAAAGCTCCGCTTCCTGAAAGTTGTATATTTCCATGTGCATCCGTTTCGCTATTTTGAGCAATTTTTTTTGCCAGCGGAACGCCATCAACATCGCAAATTCCTTCGCTGACCGCAATGACGCATCTGCCGAGCTTTTTGTAAACGCCGTCAACATCGCTTAGGAATTTATCAATCTCAACCGGCCTTTCCGGCACATAAACAAGATGCGGCCCGTCGTCTTTGTTTTGTTTGCCAAGAGCCGCAGCTGCCGTCAAAAATCCGGCGTGCCTTCCCATAATCACGTCTATTTTTATACCCGGCAAAGCTCGGTTATCGAGGTCATCGCCCATCACCGCACAAGCCACGAATTTTGCCGCCGTTCCAAATCCCGGACAGTGGTCGGTAACCAGCAAATCGTTATCCACCGTTTTTGGAATGTGAAAGGCCTTCATTTCATAGCCGCTGTCAGCAGCCATATTGTTAATAATATGAGCTGTGTTTGCCGAGTCGTTTCCGCCAATGTAGAAAAAATATCTGATGTCTCGTTTTTTGAAAACCTCCATAATTTTTTCGCAATACGCCTCGTCCGGCTTATCTCTGCTCGAGCCGAGCGCCGATGACGGCGAAGCGGCCACTATATCCAGGTCGTCTGCTGATATTTCTTTAAGGTCGATGAATTCATTTTTGACCATTCCAGCTACTGCGTGCACAGCACCGTATAATTTTTCAATTTCCGGATGTTTTTTTGCTTCTTCGATAACGCCCACGAGAGATGCGTTTATAACGCCCGTTGGCCCGCCGGATTGTCCTACTACTGCATTTGCTTTTGCCATTTTTACTGCTTCTCCATAAAAAGTTGAGTTGCTATTTCATCTACGAACAGGCCATTATACTGATGGAATTTTAACAGACAAGAATAAAGTTATTCTACTTCAATTGAATCGGCTGGAGTGAGGAAATACAGCCATTTGGTGATTTTGTCGGATTTTAGAATTGCAGAGGCTGCCTTTGCATAAAGCTCTAATTGTTTGCGGTAATTTTCAGCTCGCTCGGACATTTGCTTAGCTTTTATATTGTCAGTTTTGAAATCGACAATAAGCAGGCCATCCGGCGTTTGAATCAGCATATCGATTATTCCCTGCACAATAATTTCGTCATTTGAATCTTTCGATTCTTCAGCTTCAATGGTAAAGGTAAATGGCCACTCCCGCCAAAGCTGATTTTTGCTGTCAAGAGCTGCTCTACCAAGTTCGCTTTTGAAAAATTTTATTATGGAATCAACGTTAATTTGTTTGGCAACATCTTTTGCTATTGCGCCATTGGCCAAAAGTTTTTCTTTTGTTTTTTGGATTGTTTTTTCGTTTACTGCGCCGGCCAAATCAAGGCTTGCAATTAAAAGATGCGTAGCCGAACCAATGCAGCTGGCCTGAGGCCGTCTTTCTTCGGCCAACTCAAACAGCTGCTGGCCATATTGTTCAAGCTGATGCGTTAATTGCGTTACTGTCAGCTTGGCCGGTTTTGACGAAATATCATCAAATTCATATCGCCAGTTCAGTGCCTTTTTGAGCTTGCCGAAAATTTCAGTTCGAGTTTGTTTTTGCTGCGATTTATTTTGGCCGCTCTTTGGCAAAGCAGATTCATTACTTTTCAATTTGGAAATACAATCATTAATTTTTTCCAATTCCTGCTGAGCATAAATTTTTATACTACACAATTTTTCGTCTGCCGATTTTTCTGCTGGCGGAATTTCAAATGCTTTTTGGATATTAGCTTTTTTTGAAAGCCCATATAAAATCCATTCCAAATGATTTTTGGAATTTTCGAGCTGCCAGTCTGGCAGATTTTTGCCGTTAAAATAAAAACCGCTGCGAATAATATTTCGGCTTTTTTTCCTGCTCTGCGAAGCGGTCAAAATCAGCCGCTCTCTCGCTCGGGTCATTGCCACATAAAGAATCCGCATTTCTTCGGCGAGAGTAACCGCCTTTTTCTGCTCTGCTATAACCTGATGGGCAAGCGAATTCAGTTTACTATTGGATTTCCTGTCAACAATCTGCAAACCCAAAGTATCATCGAAATCAGCGAGACAATCGCCGTCAACATCTTTCGTATTAAAATCGGTTTGAAGCTCCGCAAGGAAAACGACAGGAAATTCAAGCCCTTTACTTTTATGAACGCTGATAATCCGCACAGCATTTTCCGCTGCACTGTCGGATTGAGCCGGAGTCCAGTCCTGCTTGGTTTCCTGCAATTTTTCAATAAACTCAACAAACCTGGCCAGCGAAGCTGCTGCGAAAATTGTAGCGAAACTTTCAAACTGAATCGCCCTTTCGTGCAGTTTTAAGAGATTGCCTTTTCGCACCCGGCCATTCGGCATTGCGAGAACAAAAGCCATAAAATCGGTTTCTCTGTAAATTCGCCAGAGTAAATCTGCCAAGCTCGCTCGCCTCGCAAGCGTTCGCCAATTTTCGATTTGAGAAAGTATCGCTTCGATTTTTTCAGTTAGTTTTTTATCTGCCCCTGATTGCAAAAATTCCAAAAGGCAGTCGTAAAAACTTTTTGCAGCACATTTCGCTCGTTTTTTATCGTTCATTTTTATTTTTGCCAACTCGCTGTCGCTTATTTCAAAAAGCGGACTTCGCAAAACAGCTGCAAGTTCTATATCTCTTTGCGGATTATCGATTACCTTGAGAAGGCACAATATATCGCTGATTTCTGTGGCCTCAAAATAGCCTCCGGCCGCCTGGCAGCTAACCGGAATCGATGCCAACCGCAGCATCTGAACATAATCATCAGCTTTGCTTCTCGGCGAGCGCATCAAAATCACAATATCTCTGTATTGCACATCTCTTATTTTGTCCTGCTGCTTATCATAAATCTGGAATTGCGATTTTTCATTTTCGCCCGGAACCATTTCACCAATCCGCTGTGCGAGCATCATCGCCTGCCGCTGGCGAGAATTGAATTGGGTTTTTATTTGCGTTTTCGATTGCGATTTTTCCTCATCAAGAATATGCAGCTCAACAACGGGCTGGCCATTTTTAGTCTCACTCTGAACCGCCGGCTGAAGTTGAGCGGTTTTGGCGTAATCGATTCCAGTAAAGGAAGCAGTCATTACCCGACTGAAAATTTCATTAACGAAATCTATGATTTCTTTTTCACAGCGCCAGTTCGCATTTAAGTCAACTCTTAGAGCAGTCAATTCACCGGCCGGCTGAGAATTTGCGGATTTCAAATCTTTAATAAAAATTTTCGGCTCCGCCCCACGAAACGCATAAATGCTCTGCTTAACATCGCCAACGACAAACAGATTATCACCGCTGCCAAGTAATTCCAGAATTGCCCTTTGAACCACATTAATATCCTGATACTCATCGACAAATATATGTTTGTACCTTGTTCGCAGTTGCAAAGCGAGCTGCGACGGCTGCGGATTTTCGTTTGAATCGTTTTTGTCGGTTAAAAGTTTTAATGCGTAATGCTCAAGGTCGGCAAAATCAAGGCGGTTAATAGCCCGCTTTGCCTGCTTATAAAATTGGTCGAATTTTTTGACAAGCTCAACCAATATCTTTGTCTGCATTTTTGCCGAGCCGCTAATCTGGTCGAGGTAGTCAGGATTTATCACGGCTAATTTCGAGAGCGATTTAAAATCATCGATTGCTTCCTTTGCCATTGCTTTAATAAACGCAGCTGTATCTTCATCGATATTTTTTGGCGTTCTCGTTGTTGGCTTATCGAAATTTCTGAGCATTTCAGCCAGCTTGTTCCAATCGCCCGATTTTGAAAATTCGATACATTCTTCAACAGGCACAATATGGCTTTTCTGCAATTTTTGCGGCCAATCGTTATTTTCATCTTCGCTGCAGTCGCTGCAGATTTCTTGAGCGTGTTCTAATTTACTCAAAATATGCTGCAGTTTTTCATCCACAATTTTTCTTTGTTTTTGTCCCAAATCACCACTGAACGGGTCGATAGAATCGGCTAGCATAATGGCTCGCTGATACCAGTTTTCCCGTGAAAGAGCACCATCGAGAAAATCGCTAAGCGATATTATTTTTGTAATAAAGCCATCGTTTATTCTCAAATCCCGGCCATCAAAAAGCTGTTCCAAGACGCTTCGCAAATTATTCTGCTGCCAGGCCCATTCAATAGTTTTTTCAAGTGCATCGGCCTTTATTAATTTCTGCTCGTCGGAATCGATTATTCCAAAGGTTGGGTCGAGGTCAAGCTGGTAAAAATATTCCGTAATCAGCCGCTTGCAAAAAGAGTGAATAGTTCCGATTTGCGCTGCATCGAGCAGCATAAGCTGGTAGCGAATGTGCCTGTCGCCGGTTTTAGCAAATTCAGCTCTTAATCGCTCGGCGATTTTTGCTCGCATTTGTTCAGCTGCCATATCGGTAAAGGTCAACACAAGCATATCCGATAAATTCACGCCTGTCGATTTATCCGAAACTATATCAACGCATCTGCCGCTTAGTACAGCTGTTTTACCCGTGCCGGCCGAAGCGGTTACCATAATATCGCTATTGCGATGGCTGACCGCGAGTAACTGCTGCCTGGTCCAGTTTATTTTTTTCTCATTCATTTGCTTTTTCTACAACTTCGTTTTTGCCATTTACAGCTGGCAAATAATTGTAATCGTTAATTTGCCAATCGAATCTGCACAGCGATTTATATTCGCAATAACTGCATGGCGATTGTCCGCTCAGGCGATACGGCTTAATATCGATTTTCCCTTTTAACATTTGCTGCGTTAGTTCGACGATTTTCTTTTCAGTAAATTTCAAAACATTTTCAAAGTCATCCGATTTTAGTGCGCCGCTTCTGGCGTAATTACTGTATTGATCGCCTTTGCTGCTGATTTGGAAATTATAAAATTTATTCCAGCCGGCTTTTTCGCTGTTGTCGAGTTGGCTGAAAAATTCGCCATTAAATATACCTTTCGCCTTGTAATTAAATTTCTGCATTTTTTCATCCAGCTCATCCGGCGAAGCTTTTTCGCAGCTGATTTCAATTGGCAGATAGAAAGCTCCTATGGCATTTTTCAGTTCCGCATTAGCGGCACTGCGAACAGCTAATATGTAAATAGCAAGCTGCATATCCAGGCCGTAATAAAGCTGCGGCCAGCTAAATGATTTATCTTTGCGTTTGTAATCGAAAATTATTACAGCTTTTTTGCCATCTATCTCAGCAACGTCGAGCCGGTCGATTTTACCGCTCAGGGAAATTTTCCTGCCTTTTGAAATGGGAATTTCATATTCACCAAACGGCTTGGCTTTTTCGCCAAACGAAACTTCTGAAAAAAGCGGCCTGAAATCGCCAGCTCGAATCATTTCCGCCATAGCCAAAGTACAATCTTCGAGAATTCTGCCAGCCGAATTTATAATAAAATTATTATGGCTGCTGCGGCGAACAAAATTTGAAATAAATGAATCGCTCTGAATAATTTTTGATATTTGCTCGTTCAAAATTTTCAGCAACTGTTCATTATCAATTTTGGCAAAATCTTTTCTCTCAGCATTCAATCGTTTCAGAAGCGAATCAAGAACTGTATGCTCAAACTTGCCAATATCGAGCGGTTCAAGTTTTGCCTGTTTTCGTTTGCTGATTTTCAAAATATATCTTGCGAAATATTTGTATGGACAAGCTGCAAAAGTACTCAATTTTGTAGCTGAAGTTTTTATTTGCGCTGCAAAAAACTCGTCTGCCATTTCCTGGCTTAGTTTTGCAGAATTATCATAATTTACTGCCGATTTAACCGTTTCGCCAATTTCGGAAAACTTCTCATCGATGCAAATGCCGTTTAATAGTTCGTTTAATTTTTCGCTGTCATCATTTTCCAAGCCGGAAACATCTTTGCCCAGCCGACTGCATAGCAATTCGGCCAATTCGCTGCGATTGTTAATTTCTTCTATTTCTCTTTGCCGGCCACTAATGGATTTTTCTTTCAGATTTTCAAAAAGTGATTCGAGATTATTTATGAATCCGGAGCGAACCTGCGATGAGCCCTTTTCATCTGTTGCCGGATACGTAACATAAAGCATCTCCGACGGGCGGGTAAAGGCAATATAAGCCAGGTATTGTCGCAAAGTGATTTGTCTAATCGCAGTTTCCGCCAGCGAAAAATCCATTTCATCGGCAGCAGCTCTATCATAATCGGTCAATATACTGTCAGCCGCCAAGGCAATCGGAAATTGTTTTTGCGTAGCTCCAATTAAAAAAACGGCTTTCAAATCAGGATGCCTGCTTCGCTCGATTGAGCCGATTAGAACCTCATCCAACGCCTGCGGAATAAATCCGAGTGTCAATTGCGAAAAAGCAGAATTTATAATTGCAAAATAGTTTTCACAGCTATCTTTGCTGCCGCTAAAAATTTCAGCAAACTCATCAAATACGCCAAGCAGCTTTTCGTAAAATTGACGATGCTCATCAGCTGTCGATTTATCTGCCATTTTTTCGGCCTGCTCAATCCAATCGCTGATTTTTTCCGAAACGCCAAATTCGGCGAGAAAATCCAAAATAATCCGCACAAATTCTTCAGCGGCTATTTCTTTTTGCGGTTCTTCTCTCGGACAAAGTTTTCCCTTCAATTCCAGCAGCGGCCGGCTGACCTTAAAACGAATCTCGTTAATTTTATGCTGAGCAAATTCTCCGTCCTGCTTTTCGGCAAACAGCCATTTTTTTTCGCTCGACCAATCAGCAGAACTTGTGCCAAAAGCAATGCAATAATTTTCCAGCAAATCCACATCGCTTCGCTCAACCGAAACAATATCCGTTTTCAAATAAGAAAATATATCGCTGTGCGAAAAGCCGCCAGTAATTATCTGCAAAGCTGAGCATATAAACTGGATAACCGGATGGTGATTCAGAGGTTTTCGCTGGTCAATAAAAAACGGCAGCTCGTAATCGTCAAAATACGCCTTTATGTAATGCTGATAATTGTCAATGTCAGCAGCTATAACCGCAATATCACGATAGCGATATTTTTTTTCCTTAACAAGTTTCAAAATTTCGCAGGCGACAAATTCAACTTCCGAGCGTTCATTCGGTGCGGAAATAATTTGTACATTTTCCGACGCAGCCATTTTTGCAGCTTTAGCTGTAAATATATTTCGCTCAATATGTGCCAGCTGCGGATTGCCGGAAAACCGGACTGCTTTTTTCAAAACTTGCGGCTCGGCCAATTGAAGTTGGCAGCTCTTTACCATTTCAAAAAGTTCGACATAAGTTCGCTGCGTTGAGCCAAACAAATCAGCCGGGTCAATTTTTCCAGCGTCTGGTTTTTTCAAATCGAAATCAGCTGCATCAAGGCAAAGTGCAATTTTCGTCTCCGCAGCTGACTTCATCATTTCAGCCAAAACGGCAAATTCAACCCCTGTAAAGCCGGCAAAACCGTCAACCCACAACTTAGCTCCTTTTATAAAATCAGCTTCGCCAATCGCCGAGCGAACATTATTCAATTCGGCCTGCGGCTCAATGAATTTACCTTCAATAAAATTCAAATATTCCCTGAAAATCAAACCAATATCTTCAAACTTCAAAGCAGTTATGCTATTTTGATTTTTCTTTTTAAGCTCGCCGAGCAGTGCATCAATATCATCTGTTGTTTTTGAATACTGATAAAGTTCGGTTATGATTTCGGCTATTTTTTTTGCAAGGCCGCCCTGGCGAGCCGCCGAAGTAAAAATTTTCAATTCATTTTTATGCTCGGAGCAAATCCGTCCAATTATCATTTGCCTCGCAGTGGTTGAAAGAGCAGCTCCGCTTGCGTATCTGCCGGAAAGTAAAAATCCCAGACGTTCAAACGATAAAACCCTTAATCTATTATAGCCAGCTATTTTTTTATCGTTTAGAATTGCACGTTCAGCTTGATAGGTGGCTTGTTCGGGAACCAGTAGGAGCAGCGGCTGGGGCGATTGCTGCAGAAGGCAATCGACTATTTGGCTTACGCAAAAGCTTGTTTTGCCCGCTGCGCTTCTGCCGAGAATAAATTGAACCGCCATAGAAATCGTCCCTGAATTGAGATTGTCATCTACTAATTTTTACCACATTTGGCGGGTTTTTTCAATCTGCTTATTTTGCTACAATTTATTTTCAATGTCAGCGAGCAATTCGGAATCGATTTTTACGCCCAACTCCTGAGCGATTTCTATGTGCTCGGAGGCCATGTGATAATTTTTCAAATTGTAATAAGCCGCAGCGAGATTATAATGAATCGCCCCCTCATCCGGCCGGAGCAGAATAGCTTTTTTGTATTGCTCAATGGCTGAATCGTAATCCTTTTTTCCGAAATAAGCACTTCCAAGATTTGCGAGCGCTGCGAACATATCCGGCGAAATTTCCAGTGCTTTTTTATAGGCCGCAATTTCTTCTTCAACCAACTCCTGCCTATTGTAGCAAACAGCCAGGCCGTAATACGCATCAGCCGAATCGGCTTTAATCTTAAGTGCCTTTTTATATTTGGATATTGCCAGCTTGTAATTTTCGCTCTCGCAGTAAATATCGCCAAGCTGATTATATGAAGTCGCATCACGCGGCGATATAGCAAGGGCATCATTGGCAGCGGTAACAGCCAGTTTGAATAAATTTTTCTTGCAATAAGCCGTAGCGAGATTTTTATAGGCATCCGTAAAATTCGGGTCAAGAGCAATCGATTGTTTGTACTGCAAAATCGCTTTATTCAATTCCCCCTGCTGGTTGTAGGCATTGCCGAGATTATTATTTGTTTTAGCGTCGTTTGGATTTATTTTCAATGCCATTTCGTACTGGCGAATAGCATC
>JAGLNB010000014.1 GCA_023139715.1 Planctomycetota bacterium
TGATAATCATCCGGCTCAATTTTCATTAACGTCTGGCCTTTTTTGAAAATTCCGCCTGGAACAAATTCTGGACTGACTTCTATAATTTTTCCCGAAACCTGCGGCTTCAAATCCACCGCTACAGCGGCAATAATCGTTCCCATAGCATCGATAGTAATAGTTGCATCCTGCGGCTGGGCAGAAATAACCTCGACCAGCCGGGCTTGCCGAGGCACAGGCTGACGTTTTGATTTAGGTTTTGTAGCCATCATAATAACAGCTATTAGAATACCGAGAATTATCACAGCGAGCGGCAATACTAACTTTATTATTATTGCTCTGTGCTTTGAAATGACCGGCCGGACATCCCGCAAAGCAATTTTTATTTTTGAGTACATTTCATATTTTTTCATAATGCCACCTTGTTATAATTGTCAGGGTGCAAATTACTTCTCATTTTTCAATAATCTCAGCTTGCTGCGGCTGCTCCATCTCCCAGCCGGCTGCAATTGCTTTACAAATATCAATTCTTCGTTCTATTAAAATCCGTCTGGCATTTAGCTGGCTGATTTCAAGCTGCTGCTGCGAAATAAGGGCATCCAAAACCCTCACATAATCAATTTGGCCTTTGATATAATTTTGCTCTGTTCTTTCATAAACCGAATGGGCAAGCTGCAATTGCTTATTTAAATTATCGATATATTTTCGCTGCAATAATTCCTGATTGATAGCATCTTCGGTTTCTCTGACCGCTTCCAAAACAGCTTGGCCATAGTTATTAATAGATTCAGAAAGCATTGCTTTTTTTCGTTTGACTTCAGCTTTTCTATAGCCAGCATCGAAAATTGGCCCTATTGCATTGCCCGCCAGATTTGCCAGCCAATCGTCGAAAAGATTTGGCTTGCTAACGCTTGTAGATGTTTCGATTGTGGAGGAAATACTGATTGTCGGATACTGCTCGGCAACTGCCGCCGCAACCCGCATATCAGCTGCCTGAATTGCTTTATATGCACTTGCAACATCCGGCCGATTTTGAATAACAAACGAAGGCAAACCCGTTTTTGGCAGAGCCGGCAATTCAATCAAATCGATCTCATCACCAGCCCACCATTGTGCGGGACTTTTACCAATCAGAACTGAAAGCCGATGCTGCAAAAGCACAATATTTTCTTCGGCTTGTATTAGCTGGCCATTTGTCGATTCCACGAGTTGCCTTTGACGATAAACGTCAGCTGCCCAAACCTGGCCAGTCCTAAATTGAGTCGTAATTATATCCAACACCTTTTCGTTAGTTGCAAGTTGCCGATTTAATACCTGCTTATTTTGTTTTGCCTCGGCCAGCTGATACCACGTTTTGGCTACGTTTGAACTCAAAGTAATCGCTGCTGCATAAACATCCTCTCTCGCAGCGGTCGCATCGAGTAAAGCTGCCTGTTTCAAAGAACGTATCCTGCCCCAAAGGTCAATCTCGTAAGAGATGGCCAGCCCCATAGTATATTTTGTGGAGTATGTGGCCACATCATCTGTTTCCTGACGCGTTCTTTTTGCTATTGAGCTATGGCTAATATCAGGAAATAAATCCGCTGATGTTTTTACGGCAATTTGCTCAGCTTGTGTAAGCCGGTCCCAAGCTGAACGAATCGAAAAATTATTTCCAAGTGCCTGTTCTATTATTTCATTGAGTTTTTCGTCATTAAACGACTGCCACCATTTCGCAGGCAGTACCTCACTTCCATTTGCGGAAAAATTTCCAGGCAAATCAACAGGGGATTTCATTGTTTTTAGTGCCGGACTACATCCAACAATAAAAAGACAAATAAAAACAACTGTAATTTTTGCTGCCATTTTTGATAACAAATTATCTTTATTCATAACAATTCTGCTTACACTGAAATACGGTTATTTGTTTCTGATTTTGTTTTTGACCGCTGCAATTCCAGCCAGAGTAAAAAGTGTAATATGCTCCACCAGCTCGTCAATTGTTTCAGCTACTAATTTACCTTTACCAAGAACGGGCGGTAATTTCCCCTTGCTTTTTCTAAACCCTAAAGCAATACACTGATTAATTAAACTTAACCGGCAAAACGCCACCTGCTGCTGACTTGCATTTTCACCCAATAGTTCTTTTATGATTTGCCCCACCTGCCGTTGAAGCGGACTAATAATATCACTGAGAATCTGCTGAACAGCTTCGGTTGACTCAGCCATTTCACGCAAAAGTATCTGGCCGGCTCGCCCCAATCGGCCATCATCGAGAAAACGATGCACAAGAGAATACACCACAGCTTCCAGCTTTTGCTCGGCAGATGCATCAGCCGGCAAACCGCCACTTAACGGATAAACTTCCAACGCTTCATCGAAGGCCTTTTTCCACACAGCTGCGTATAATTTATCCTTGCTCCCAAAATGATAATTTACCGCTGCCACATTACTTTTGGCTCGACTGCAAATTTCAGCTACAGTCGTGTTACGGTAGCCCTTTTCGGAAAAAACCTCCAAAGCTGCCTTTAACAGCACATTGCATCTGTCAACCCCGTCTTTTCTAATAGCCATAAGCTATACTCCAATCACCTTTCTTATAATTCATATCTATATTTTAAATAACTATTTGAAATAGTCAATAGAAATATGGCTTTTTTAGCCCTTTCTTCCTCAAAACACGTAGAAACCGATATAAATACTTATTTAAAAAGGGCTTAATAATCAAAAAACAAGCCGGATTTCGTTTTTTACCAACATTTACCACTCTGTCAAAACAACCCAAAATGCTTTTGTATTGACATTACCCTAAAACAGGGATAAAATCCAGGGTTTACCCATGCTGGGCCAAACTAAATGTTAGTACAGCCCTTAATTTTAATTGACCCTTTTTTGAGAACTTACTATGTATGCAAATTATATTCGGAATGTAGCTATAATAGCCCACGTTGACCATGGCAAAACAACTCTTTTAGACCAGCTTCTCTACCAATCAGGTATGTTCCGCCAAGAAGACCTCGACAAACTCGCCGGCGGCCAGCACAATTTGATTATGGATTCGAATCCGCTGGAAAAGGAACGCGGCATAACAATTCTTAGCAAAAACTGCGCAATAAATTACACTGATTCAAATGATGATGAATACAAGATAAATTTAATAGACACTCCCGGGCATGCCGATTTTGGAGGGGAAGTTGAGCGCGTTTTGAAAATGGCCGATGGAGTATTGCTGTTGGTCGATGCCTTTGAAGGGCCAATGCCTCAGACAAGATTTGTTTTAACCAAAGCTCTTGAACACAAATTAAGACCAATAGTTATAATCAATAAAGTTGACCGACCAAACAGCAGACCTGATGACGTTGTAAACGAAGTATTCGATTTACTTGTCGGACTTGGCGCAGAAGATGAAGCTCTGGATTTTACGTGCATTTACGCTTCAGCTAAAAACGGCTGGGCAACAACGGAACTCGACAAAAAATCCGACAATTTGCAGGCAATTTTCGATGCCATTATAAAAGATGTTCCCCCGCCAAAAGCTGACCCTGATGCCCCGCTTCAAATGCTGGTAACAAATCAGGAGTATTCGGATTACGTTGGAAAAATAGCAATTGGAAAAGTTTTTGCAGGCAGAATAAACGAAGGCCAGCCGGTTACCGTAATCGATTCTCAAGGGCTGCATACGCAGCAAAAAATTATGCACATTCATCAGTTTCATGGACTTGGCCGAAAGCAGGTTTCCGGCGTTCAGGCAGGTGATATTTGTGCAATATCCGGATTAGACCCGGTTGACATTGGCAACACAATCGCATGTCCAGACAAGCCGTCTCAGCTTGCGGTTATTGCTGTTGATGAGCCGACAATAACTATGACATTCAGGGTCAATGACGGCCCATTTGCAGGACTTGACGGAAAATATGTAACGAGCAGACAAATTGCAGACCGGCTCAACAAAGAACTTCAGCAAAATGTTGCCCTGCGAGTCGAGCCCGGCAAAACGCCAAAAGAATTCAACGTTTCAGGAAGAGGATTAATGCATCTTGGTATTCTGCTGGAAAATATGCGAAGAGAGGGCTATGAACTTTGCGTTGGCAAACCGAGCGTAATCTTGAAAATAGTAGAAGAAAGACGCCACGAACCGATAGAATTGCTTGCCATCGATTGCCCTCTGGATTGCCAAAGTTCAGTGATGAGTTTACTTGGAGACAGGCGAAGCGAGATAGTAAAAATGACATCCAAAAGCGGCGGCTCTGATGATTTTATTCATATGGAATTTATGATTCCCTCGAGAGGCCTGTTCGGCTTAAATGCAAGAATGATGAACGCTACACAAGGCCAGGCAATTATGCACCACACATTCGAAAAGTACGAACTGATGCGAGGGGCAATTCCGCAGCGAAAGGCAGGAGTTATGATAGCTACTACAACCGGACAGGTAACTGCCTATGCACTTGACGCCCTTTATGACCGCGGATTCTTCTTTGTCGAGCCGGGCGAAAAAGTTTATGAAGGCCAGGTAGTCGGCGAACACTGCAAAGACAAAGATATACCTGTAAACGTAGTAAAGGCAAAACAGCTCACTAATGTCAGGTCCAGCGGAAAAGATGATGCAGCTAAAGTTCGTTCCGCACGAAAAATGAGTTTGGAAATAGCGATGGAATATATTCAAGGCGATGAGTTCGTCGAAATTTGTCCTGGTTCAATTCGTATTCGCAAAGAATTTTTGAGGGAAGTAGATAGAAAACGACAGGACCGCAAAAATATTTAGCCAAACAAAATATCTTTAGCGACAAAATGGCAAATTGTTGTCATTGGCAGCGTTCTTTGTTAAAATATACCTTTCAGGGTAGTAAATGTTCGCGAATAAAACCACAACTCGTTATTTTTAAATTACTTACCCGCGGACAAACGGGAAAATTCAATCGTGAACAGTCTCTTAGCTGTTTTTTAGAGTAAAAACAAAAAAATGAGTACAAAAAATATACGTAACTTTTCGATTATAGCCCACATTGACCACGGCAAAAGCACCCTCGCTGACAGGATGCTTGAACTAACGGGAACAATTTCAGACCGCCAGAAAAAAGAACAATTTCTCGATGGGATGGAGCTTGAACGTGAGCGGGGAATCACTATCAAGGCATCAGCTGTAACCATGAATTATAATCATAACGGCCAAACGTATATGCTCAATTTAATCGACACGCCAGGCCATGTCGATTTTCACTATGAAGTCTCGCGGGCTTTGGCCGCCTGCGAAGGCGCTCTTCTCGTGGTCGATGCAAGCCAGGGCGTTGAAGCTCAAACAGTAGCTAATGCGTATCTTGCAGTTGATAATAACGTTGAACTTTTAAGCGTAATAAACAAACTCGACCTCCCTGCCGCAGAGCCCGAGCGGGTTGCAGAGGAAATAGAGCATATTCTCGGCATTAGCAGTAATGAATCTTTCAACATAAGTGCAAAAAGCGGAGCTGGGGTAGAGGAACTGCTTGAAGCGATAATAACACTGCTTCCGGCTCCAGAAGATAAAAGTAATGAACCAACAGCAGCTTTAATTTTCGACAGCCACTGCGACGCTTACAAAGGTGTGATATGTTATGTAAGAATTGTTTCCGGCTCGCTCAACGTAAAACAAAGAGTTACCTTTATGCGTGGCGGCCAAAGCTATCTTATTACCGAGCTTGGCAAATTCACTCCTGAGATGACAGCTGTTGAAAAACTTGGCACAGGAGAAGTCGGCTATGTCATTGCTAACATTCGCGAACTGGCTGATATTACAATCGGTGATACAATTACCGACCAGGCTGAGCCAGCCACAAAGGCTTTGCCCGGCTACAAAGCACCAATGCAAATGGTGTTTTCAGATTTTTATCCCGGCAATAATACAGATTATTCCAAACTTAGAACCGCCTTTGATAAATTAACTCTCAACGATGCCAGTTTTTCATTTACTCCGCATAATTCACCGGCTCTTGGTTTTGGATTTCGATGCGGCTTTCTCGGCTTACTGCATATGGAAATAGTTCAGGAACGCCTGGAACGAGAAAATGATATAGAAGTAGTCCAAACCGCTCCGACTGTCAGCTATGAAGTGCTAACAAAAGATGACGCTATAAAGAGAATAGAATCACCCAGCCAATTGCCGGACCCAACTCAGATTGAAGAATTTCGTGAGCCGATTGTAAAGCTGGAAATCATAACTTCAACCGACACAATTGGAGCTATAATGAAACTGGCTGAAGGCCGGAGATGCAAGCTCATAAATACAGATTACCTTAGTACGACAAGGGTCATACTCCAATACAGAGCCCCGCTTGCAGAAATAGTGTATGATTTTTATGACCTTCTAAAGGGAATAAGTCGCGGCTATGCCACAATGGATTACGAGCTTATCGGATTTGAAAAAAGTGACCTTGTGAAAATTAACATTCTCGTAAACAAAATACCCGTTGATGCACTTGGCCTGATAGTTCATCGCAGCAACGCCGAGGCCCGTGGCCGCAAACTCATAATCAAATTGCGAAGAGCTATTCCACGCCATCAGTTTGAAATTCCTCTGCAGGTGGCAATCGGCGGAAAAATAATCGCAAGAGAAACGATTAAGGGTTTTCGTAAAGACGTTACTGCAAAACTTTACGGCGGAGATGTAACACGAAAAATGAAACTTCTGAAAAAGCAGAAAGAAGGCAAAAAGCGAATGAAGAGCATCGGCTCAGTGCAGATTCCGCAAGAGGCCTTTATGTCAATTCTCGACAACAGCGAATAGTAAATCTGCGAAAAATAATTCCATAAAAAACGGCTCTCGAAAATATTTGACCGGCTATACAGCAATCAGCAATTTTCAAGAGCCGCCTGTTTATTAGCAAAACTAACTCACATTACGAATTTTCAGTATTCACATCGCTATCTGCATTTTCAATACCCGCAGCTTCTCTTCGCTCTCTTAGAATAGCTTTAATTTCATAAGCTCTCTTTTCCGTAAGCGGATATTTAACCAGCAACAGTGCACCACAAATGCAAACAAATGACGGCAAAACTATATCACAGAATCTCAGCCAAAACAAAGTAAACTGCGTTTGAACTTCAAGGTCAGAATCAAAGCCCGTTGCCTTGAGAACAAAACCTGCCACCAAAAGCCCCGTAGCTATTCCAACCTTGAACCACCATCCATAAATAGCATGATAGCTGCCCTCTCTGCGTTTGCCGGTTACGATTTCATCTTCATCGCATATGTCAGCCAGCATTGCGTAAACAAGCGAAAACAATACAAGCATACCCAGTGACAGTGAAGCGGTAGGAATCAATATAAGATAAGGATGCGCTTGGCTGTAACAGAAAATTTTGAGGGTATTGCCGAGGCCCATAACCAGTAGAAATACCATAACAGTTTTTGACTTGCCAATACGTGTTGCAACCCATGTCATCAGGAAAACACCGGGAAGAGAAAGAAGTGCCCAAAGCGTTCCAACCCATCCTATCAGAACTGAGCCGGCAGCTTTATCACCTCCGTACACATAATATATTATTATGTACTGAGTAAGGCCATTTACAAAGTAAAAGCCCAGTGCCACAAGAACAACCACAGCCAATAGCCATAAAAAGGTGCGATTTTTGCACGTCATAACAACACTGTCCCAGAATTTAACTCTGTCCTGATGTCTAGCCTGTTCAAGTTTGGTTTCTTTGCACACAAGAGCACAAACCACACCGCCAAGAGTCAGGATACAGCCCATAACAAGGCCTACGTATCTCATGCCCTCAACTTCATCGTTAAATATTTTAAGGTTGGCTATGAAATAAAGCCATGGGGTAGTAATAGCACCGATATTTATTATAAAACTACAATAGGCAAACAATCGCGTGCGTTCATGATAGTCGTTTGTCATTTCGTAACCCAACGCGCCACGGGGCACATCAAAAACGGTAACAGCTGTAAAAAACAGTAAAGACATTACCAGAAAATAGCCGAACGTTGCATATTCATTCCAGCCCCTCGGAGCCATCCACAGCATAGCAAACGTAATACCAAGAACAATCGCGCCAACAAATATGTATGGAATTCGTCTTCCGAATCTCGAACGGGTATTGTCCGAAAGATTTCCCACAAGCGGGTCGGTAACAGCATCCCAGAGCCGCGGAACAAATTGTGCAATGCCCATAAGAACAGGGCTTATGCCCAGACCGACATTGTAAATAAGCATTGTGTAATTGCCGAGCGAATTAATTGCTACGTTGGTAGACATTGCACCCAAGCCATAAGCAATCTTTTGCTTAACGGGAACCTTATCCTCTTTGGCCGTAATGTGATGTTTTTTAATATCCATATCTTCTCCTGCAATTTTATAATATTACGATTCATCCATCGCCGATTCATCCGAAACAGCGTCAGAATTTGCCTGAGCTTTCCTTCTCTCTTCGAGCAGGCTCTTAATTTCATAGGCACGATTTTCGGTAAGAGGATACTTTGTCAGAATTATTATCGCAGCTATGCACAACACAGCGGGTAAAGTAACATCCGAAAACCTCAGCCAAAATAGAGTTGAATCCGTCTGCTGAGCCAGTTCTGCATCATATCCGGTCAGTTTGAGAATGTATCCACTGATAACACATGCTATGGAAACTCCGACCTTCCACCACCATCCATAAACCGCGCAATAACTGCCCTCTCTTCTTTTTCCAGTTACAAGTTCATCCTCATCACAGATGTCAGCGTTCATTGCATTGACAAGAGTAAAACACATCACCATTCCCCAGGATAACAAAACAGTAGGTATCACAATCAACCAGGGATAGGTTTGGTTATAACATACGATTTTCAAAAGATTTCCAATTATAATAATTGAAAAGGAGAATATAACGGTGTTTGTTTTGCCCAAGCGGCTGGAGATCCATGTCATAGGAAATATACCGAGAATACCAGTTACCGCCCAGACCGTTCCCGTCCATCCCATCAATCCGGACGCAGCAGCTTTATCACCGGAATATACATAATACATTATTATAAAATTAGTAAACCCCATAACGAACTGGAAGCCGACTATTACAAGCACAAAAGCAATTGCCAGCATCATAAAAGTGCGATTCTTGCAGGTCGTTTTGAAACTTTCCCAGAACTTCACTCTCTTTTGTTTTTTTGCCTGGTCCAGCTTGGCTTCTTTGCATGTAAGAACACATATTACTGCGCATATCATCAGGAGCAGTCCCATGCCCATACACACCCATTTCATACCTTGAATTGCATCTTTGAAAACAGACCTGTATGATAAATAATACAGCCAGGGTAACAAAATCGCCGCTACACTTCCAAAAAAACTGGAATACGCAAATACACGTGTTCTTTCATGGTAATCGTTAGTCATTTCGAGACCCAACGCACCGTGAGGCACACTGTAAATAGTAACTGCCGTATAAAAAATCAGGCATGTTACTAAGAAATAAGCAAATATCGCATCTTTGCTCCAGTCCCTTGGCACCATAAATATGAGCGCAAACGTAACACCAACCAGAATACCTCCTATCAGGATGTACGGAAGTCGCCTGCCAAATCTCGAACGGCTATTATCCGAGAGATTACCCACTAACGGGTCGCTAATAGCATCCCATACTCTCGGCAGAGCCACCGCAAATCCCATAAGAATCGGGCTGATTTTCAATAGATCAATGTAAAAAAGGCCGGTTAACTGCATCAAAGAATTAACCGATATGATTGTAACCACGGCACCGACTCCATAGCCGATCTTTTGCGAAAATGGGATTCTGTCTTCTTTAGCCGTAATGTGGTGCCTTTTAATATCCATCTTGCCTTTCTCAAGTTTATTTCAGATGCAACGACTAAATACTAATTTTTACAATATTTTCATCTTTTTTATTCAGAGCCGCTTTTAGTTTTGCATCTTCAATGCTCACCCCACCGGAGCGATACTGATTTGATTCAATTTCAAAATCGATGGCCGAGCCGTTAATTTCAATTTTTTTTACGCCACTGTTTTGGCCGCTTACAGAATAAATCAATTTCGTATTGCAGCCGTGCAATTTCATTTCAGCTGCAAGGCCGTCAAATTCTTTTGTCATTACCGGGTCAAAAACAGTCTTGCCGCAGTTGTAACGAATTCCCAGCAAATAAGCGACAACAAATCCCACAAACATTCCCGAGCCGCTCGAATACACTCTCCAGCCGCCCTTTAGTGCAACTTTGCCGGCTATTAAATCTTCGTAATGTTCATTTACTTCGCAGCGACTTGCAAAATCGCCATCCGAACTGCTGTAATAGCAATTCGACTGGCGAATGTCTGCCTGTGGAATAACTTTTTGAATATCTATTGGTACAACCTGGCGTAACGCCTTTATGAACTCCTGCGAATGGCCTAATTTTGCCATCGCTTCAACATATCTCAAATGTGCATGGGTGTACATAATTCCAATTTCTCTGCCGAAGAAAGATGAACTTTCTGCCCGCTTGAAATACGTTCGCAATCCGCCGTTATATTTGACCGGTTTATCCATCAGCCGTGCGCCGTCAGGACCTTTCAAATGTTTTTCTATAATTTCAGCATGTTCTTTTGCTTGTTGCGGCGTAAATATACCACTAATTATTCCGCGAATCATCGGCAGCAGGCGGTAATGAATACCGGTTGTGCCGTCGCAAGGATGCAGCAGTAAATCTATTTCATTTTCTTCGCCAACCAGACCAAATCCGGCTACAACGCCATCTTTAATTAGTAAGCGGCTGAAATCCTTTTGAATTTCATCGCATAATTGACCGATTTCTTTTGCAATTTTCTCTCGACCGCAATTATTGCAAACTTTTTCAAAAGCTCTGAATGCCTGATAGCTAAGGCAAACCGTCCAGGAACTAATCATACGTTTTTTGAGTTCCTGATTTACCGGCTGCATCGAATCGTTCCAATCGCCGTCGCTGTAATTTACCAGCTTTGTTCCACTGACAAAACGCGTATCTTTTATATGTTTGATTATGCGGTTAATGTGTTCTATTACAGTTTCGTTTTCGTTTGAGCCGTTGTAATACGGTACGGATTCGTTCAAAAAATCATAATCACCAGACGTACAAATGTATTCGCACATTGCCAAAACCGGCCAGAAAATCACATCGCCATGCGATTCATTTGGTCTGACATTTTTATAGCCGTCGAACATCCACCATTGCGACCAGTTGCCGTCGGCATTTTGATTTGCGAAAATAGTAGCAATTGTTTTTCTTGCAGCAGCGTAGTGTCCCTGTGCCAGCAGCATTTCTATTGGTCCCTGACAAATATCTCTTGTTCCCCAGGCGGCTCCGCCATATTGCTCCAGGCCGTGCGGCGTAAGATAATGAATCAGGGCATTTTGCACGAACCACGGCAGCATATGACTTATTGCAGCTATTGCTTCATTTTCGCCAACTTTTGATAAATCGAATCCGCCGAAAACATCTTCCTCTATAGATTCTGTTTGTGTTGAATCCTCCACAAGCCGGCCATTAACTCGCATTGCAAATTTATTCGTTTCAGTTAGTTTTATCACAAAGAAATTCAAAGCTCGGCTTTTTCCATCGGCAAATAGCAATTCATCTGCACCGGTTTTTTCAACTGCATCTGGTGTTTCGATTTGCAATTGGAAAAAACCACCTGGAAACATTTTTACAAGCTCGCTTTTTTCGCCTGGCAGTATCTTAAAACTGTTTGGTTTTTCAGAAGCAATCTGCCAATCGTGTTCATTTGTAAGATTATTTGAAATCAGCCATTGGGGTGCAGTCCCTTTTAGAACATTAATTTCCAGCGTAAGTTCAGCCGCATCAGGCGAAGCAGCTGACAAAACTTCAAACGTTAAATCACCTTTTTTGTAAATCCATCTGCATTGATTGCTCGACATTTCAAAAGCTGATGGAACAGCCAATTGATAGTATTGGCCGTTTTGCA
>JAGLNB010000140.1 GCA_023139715.1 Planctomycetota bacterium
CCAATACTTTCGCAACAGCGAATCGAGGAAAATGCGAAGACATATTTATCGCAGGCCGCCAAAATTATCGACACTTCAGAAAGTAAACTTGAAATCCGACACAACAGCGAATGGCTGGAAAAATTAACAGCAATGGAAATTATACAATTGGCTTCCAAAAAAACAGTCTCCCAAATGCTGCAGAGAGACAGTTTCAAAAAACGCCTGAAAGCCGATGAAGATATTTATATGCACGAATTTATCTATCCGCTTATGCAGGCCTATGATTCGGTTGTGGTAAAAAGCAATGTTGAGCTTGGCGGAACCGACCAGACTTTTAATAATCTCGCAGGCCGTGATATTCAGCGGGCATACGGCCAAGACGCGCAAATTGTAATCACTATGCCAATTCTTGTCGGCCTCGACGGCAAAGAGAAAATGAGCAAATCCAAAAACAATTACATCGGCGTAACAGATGAGCCGGCGGAAATGTTTGGCAAAGTGATGAGTATTTCCGATGAAATGATGGAAAATTATTTTACGCTTCTAACCGATTTTCCAGCTGAAAAAATCGCTGAACTTACCAACTCAGATAAAACTCATCCGAAACAGGCAAAGGTTTTGCTTGGCAAAACGATTGTAAGTATATTTTACGACCAAACAGCAGCCGAAGCGGCAGCGGCACAGTTTGAAAATGTTTTTGCAAAAAAACAGATGCCGGATGAAATTGATGAGATTGAAATTTCAGCCCAGCCGGTTATGGCAAGCAAACTCCTGCTTTACTGCAAACTCGTCCAAACCGGCGGCGAAGGCAAACGAATGATAAAACAATCAGCTGTTAGTATTGACAGCAAAAAAATCAGCGACCCGAATCTTGAAATCATACCAAAAGATGGAATGATTATTCAGGTCGGCAAACGTAAATTCGCAAAACTTTCAGTAAAATAAAAACAGTATCGAAAAATTATGAAATTACCAGAACTTAAAGACAGCAGAAAATATGTCGGATTATACATTTTTGATTTCGGCGAAAATTGCAGCGTTGGTTTTACAGCCGAAGAAGTAGCCGAACTTCTCGAAAGCGAAAAATATAAAGATGGAAAAGTTTATAAAATATATAACGCTTATCCTGATGGCCGGCTCGAATTAAAAGGTATCCCTTCAGAAATTTTTCAGCTTGAAGCAGGAATATTTTTCTGTTCTGAGAAAATCGAAACTACCCAGGACGATTTCAAATCGCTTGTGAATCTCGCTGTTCGCATTTCGCCGCCGTGTCGAGCAAAAGTGCATCTTGCAAAATACACCGATGGTAAATTCGCAGTGGCTTTGATTTATCCGGCTGAATACGACAGCGAAATCAGCAGTTGGCTTTTGAAGGGCAAATATAAAACAGACGGTTCGGCTTTCGGTGGAATTAAAGCGGTAAGCGAGTATTACAATACGCAATATAAGATTCTCGAAAAACACCAGCTGTTTGGTCAGTCGCAATGGGCTAATCGCAGCGGTCATGAACTACTGGCGAATCTAAAACAGGCAGTACAAAGATAAATGACTATTCAATTAAAGCACAGATTACCAGCAACCCTTCGACTTCGCTCAGGGCAGGCCAGCAACCAGCGACCTGCAACAGGTAAAATATTTGGCTCAATAGCCGGCTGGCTAATATCGTTTTTTGGCAAATCACCTGCCAAACCAACCGCAGCCGATTTAAAACGCATCGATTTTGGAACCAGCACGCAGCATCTTGGGATAAGATTTACCGAAAAAATCCGCAGCATATTCAGATTTAAATGGCTTAAAAAAAGTTAATTAGACGATACAATCGCTATTTTTGTCGCAAAAACACGCTTTTAAATAATTATATCTTTTTTATTGGATATTTTTTTTCAATGCAGCTAAAGTGTGAATTGTACATCTGCCGATAATAATGGATATAAACGAACAAAGTAAGAGAAAGATTTTCTCCCCTCCGGAAAACATCGAGAAGTTAATGCTACTCGATGTTTTCTTTTTTTATAGCTATCACTGTCTTCTAACTCAGGGATGAATTTTTGTTTGTGTTTACCAACGCTCTGTGTTAAGCAAAGCGCTACTCAGCATTTTTATTTTGTTTAATCGCAGATTACACTGATTTCGCTGATTTTCAAAAGGTTTTTTTTATTGCACTAATTTTTTCCGCAGCATTTTTTATATTTTTTACCACTTCCGCATGGGCATGGGTCGTTTCGGCCAACTTTGGGCTGAGCGAGTTTTATCTGTTTTGTTTTTTGTTCGCCCTGGGGTGCCTGAGCGGCAGCTCGCTGTCTTTGGTCGAGTGCAAATTGGCCGATTTCGTCATGAGCTGTTTTGCTAACATTCCAAACGCTTTGCGCTTTCCAGCCGGCTTCGAGTCGGACTTTGAAAATGGTATCAGCCACTTTTTCCCCAATGGTTTCAAGTGCCTCTTCAAACATCCTGAAACCCTCACGTTTGTATTCAGTTTTTGGGTCTTTCTCCGCCCACGAACGCATCCATATACTACTCTTTAGATGGTCCATTGCGTAGAGATGGTCTTTCCATGTGCTGTCGTATATCTGCAATAAAACATATTTTTCAAGGTCGCCAAGTTCTCTTCGCAAAAATTCTTTTGCCGCATCAAGGATTATTTCCTTTTCCTGCTCACCGTTATTAAATGTGTCTTCATTAAGCTCAGCACAGAATCTTTCGTTCGCCCAGCTGATTAATTTCGGCGTATCCAGTTCGGCGATTTTTTCGTCGATTTGTTTTTCGAGTTGGCCTTCGTTAAAACTTCTGCTTAATTCAAGCAGCTGTTTATGCAGGGCTTTGGGTGTGGCATTTTGTATTTCTTCAACGGACAGATTTGCCTGATACTTTGCGTTTGCCCATTTAGCAAGTGCCTCGAAACCATAAACATTTACTCCCTGCGGCCCAAAAGCCATATTCATCGCAAACTCGACAGGATATTCAATTTCTCTCTGCTTATATTTTTGAGCTACCTTTTTGGCGAGCAGCTCACCTGCCTGCTGAGCGGTCAATTCCCTCATATCTTCAATGCCAAATTTCAAATCGAATTTTGCATTTGCCCATTCGCCAAGCATTCGGATTGCAAAATCACTTTCCAGAAATTCATTAAGATGCGAGCAGTCTTTTTTGGTAATTTGTTCAGCAGCTGCTGCTATTAGTTGTTCTTCGATTTCATCGGGAATGAGATTTTTGATTTTAGCCGGACTTAAACTGACGCTATAACTTCGCATCGCCCATTTGCATAAACCATCAACATCCCAGCTCTTCGGGTCGGAATAATCTTCAAGGTATTCGCCGAGCGAAATTGATATTTCATTTGTCGCTGTTTGTATTGATTGTGTTTTGATTTGTTTTTCAATTTCCTCTGAATCTAATCGGCTTATTTCCGCCGGTTTCAAATCCACGCCAAAATCACTTCTCGCCAACTCGGCGATACATTTGTAAGGATAGATTGCATTTAGAATTGTGCTACAGTTTTTCGTAATGGTTGCATTTAGCATTTCTTCGATAATGGTTTTCAAATTTTTACCAGCAATGATTCTGCGTCTTTGCGAGTAGAAAATTTTTCGCTGGTAGTCCATTACTTCGTCGTATTCGAGAACGCTTTTTCTGATTTCAAAATTTCTCTCTTCGACTTTTTTCTGTGCTTTTTCGATTCCTTTACTGATTCTGCTGTGATAGATGGGCTGGCCTTCTTCCCAGCCAATCCACGAAAGGGCTTTAACCGTCCATTCAGGAGCAAAGATGCTCATTAAATCGTCATCGAAACTGAGGAAAAACTGACTGCTGCCGGCATCGCCCTGCCTTCCCGTTCGGCCGCGAAGCTGATTATCGATTCTTCTTGCCTCGTGGCGCTCAGTGCCAAGCACATGCAGGCCGCCAATTTCAGCTACGCCGTCTCCGAGTTTAATATCCGTTCCGCGTCCAGCCATATTTGTTGCTATTGTTACGTTGCCAAACATTTTGCCATCGGCAGCTTTATGTTGATGGCCGGCTTTTGTAACAATACTGGCTTCTCGTTCGTGCTGCTTGGCGTTTAATACTTCGTGTTCAACTCCGAATTTTTTACCAAGGACAGCTGAAATTGCCTCGCTCTTTTCGATACTGATTGTTCCAACCAGGACAGGTCTGCCCTGCGAACTGATTTCGCTTATTTGCTCGGCTATTGCGTTGAATTTTTCCGGCATCGATTTATAGATTGCATCCTCAATGTCATCTCTAATGCAGGGCTTGTTCGTGGGAATTACAATCGTATCGAGACTGTAGATGTTCATAAATTCTTCAGCTTCTGTTTCAGCGGTTCCTGTCATTCCGGCAATTTTGTCGTAGAGCTTAAAGAAATTCTGGAACGTAATGGTAGCCAGCGTTTGTGATTCTTCTTTTACTTTTACAGCTTCCTTTGCTTCGATTGCCTGATGCAGTCCGTCCGACCATTGCCTGCCGTGCATTAGGCGGCCAGTGAATTCGTCAACAATTACAACCTGGCCTTCAATTACTACATAATCTTTTTCTCTTTCAAATACGATGTGAGCTCTCAAGCTCTGCTCGAGCAGATGCGGCCATTCCATATTTGAGCCGGTAAAAAATGAGCCGACTTGCGCAATGTCCTGAGCGGCGCCGAGTCCATCGTGCGTTAAATGTACCTGCTTACGGTCGTATTCAACTTCGTAGTATTCGGTTGCCTGCTCGAGTTTGTATTCGGCTTGTTCGAGTTCGTTTTGACTTTTTTCGATTTCGTTTTTTATCTTCTCAATTCGCTCGGCATTTTTTTCTTTTTTAGCGTCAGCCAGTTCACCTCGATGCGTTGCTACTGTTCTTTTTGCTGCATCTATTTGTTTTTTTGTTTTTTCATAGCCGGCCTGCAAAGCGAGTAGTTTTACAGCTACATCTTTTGCTTTTTTATATCTTGTAACATCATCGAAAGCCGGGCCGGAAATAATCAGCGGCGTTCTGGCCTCATCAATCAAAATTGAATCGACCTCATCGATGATGGCGTATTCCAATTTCCCCTGCGCCATTTGTTTAAGAGACATCTTCATATTATCTCTTAAATAATCGAAGCCGAACTCGTTATTTGTGCCGTAAGTTATATCGCAATCGTATTGCTCTTTTCTGTTATTGCCGCCTGCATCCATATCCGATTGAATTGCGCCGACGGTTAATCCGAGTGATGTGTAAACCGGTGTCATCCATTCGGCATCTCGTTTGGCGAGGTAATCATTGACCGTTACTACGTGTACTCTTTTGCCGGTCAGATGAACCATATACGCAGCGAGAGTAGCAACGAGTGTTTTGCCCTCACCAGTAGCCATTTCTGCTATTTTGCCTTCGTACAAAACATTTCCACCGACCAGCTGCACATCGAAATGTCGCATATTCAGGTTTCGCCAGGCGGCCTCTCTTACAACAGCAAACGCTTCGGGAATAATGTCCTGGGGTTTTGCTGATGATTTTAATTGAGCTTTGAATTGACTGGTTTTGTTTTTTAATTCATCATCGCTTAGTTTTTTGATTTGTTCTTCGAAAAGATTTGCGCTGATTGATATTGCAAGATAACTTTTGACCAGCCGCTCATTGCGTGAGCCGAAGATTTTTAAGAGGGTTTTTCTTATTTTTTTAAGCGGCATTTTTCGTATCTCGTATCTCGTGAAGCGTATCTCGTATTTTTGTTCGCTTCACGTTTCACGTTTTAGTCTTTGGCTCTCGCTAAATATTCCCCTGTCCGCGTATCAATACGAACAACCTCGCCAACCTTGATAAACGGCGGAACCTGCACAACCAGTCCTGTTTCCATAGTTGCCGGCTTGGTCTGATTTGTTGCGGTAGCTCCCTTAATATCCGGCGGAGTGTCAGTAACTTCCAAATCAACTGTATTGGGCAGCGTTACAATTACAGGCACTCCTTCATTCATGCTAACCGTCAGCTGCGTATTTGGTTTCAGATATTTTGGCCCATCACCAAAGGCATCATCATTGAGCGTAATCTGGTCATAGGTTTTCGTATCCATCAGGATATGTTCGCTGCCGGCCGAATAGAGATATTCATATGTTTTTTTATCGAGATATGCTTCTTCGATATTTTCTTCCGCTCGCAAACGAATATTTTGAGTCAGGCCATCAGCCAGTCCTTTTAATTTTGTTTGATAGACCGCTCCTCCTTTGCCGAGTTTTACGTGCTGATAGTCGACAATTGCGTAGAGTTTTCCGTCAATATTGACGGTCTGGCCCTTCTTCATTTCAGATGCTCTCATGCTTTGCTCCAAAAAATCGTTTTTGCATATCGTATGCAACGTAATTGTATTTCGCGGCCTTTATGCCGCCACCTGGATATTTCAGCGAGCTATGCTTTTTTTGCTTTTAGAGCGTTTAGCTGCTTTGCCATTTGAGATTTTTTTCTCGCAGCTGTTTTTTTGTGCATAGTGCTTGTAGCAGCGGTTTTATCGAGTTTCTTTGAAACCAATTTCAATTGCTCTTCAACAGCTGTCGCATCGCCTTTTTCCAGAGCATCCTCGAAATGTTTGGTTTGTGTTTTTACCTGGCTCTTACGCGCACGGTTAATAGTGTTGCTTTTAGCGTTCTGCCGTACTCTTTTTTTTGCTGATAATGAATGTGCCACTTCGGTCTCCTGTTAAATTATTATTGTTTATTGTTCTGTTTATTTCTCAACTTATCCACTCGTTGGCGAATATCTTTGTATCCGAAATCCAGCTGAGCTATTTTACGATATATTTCAAGTGCTTTTTCTGCGTCGCCCTGCTTTTCATAGCTGCGAGCCAGATTGTATCTTAATTCTTTTGCGGTACGGCCATCTTTTATTTCGCACTGGCCAAATGCTTGCGTAAATATATCTATTGCATCGGCATACCAGCCCTTCATAAAGAAACACATACCGACTTTACTCATCGCGGATATTTTGTGTTTTGGTTCTCTTTGCGCTTCCTGCAAAAAAGGTATTGCCTCGTCGAATTTTTCCCCTTTGAGCAATCGTGAGCCATATTCATATTTCAATAGTAAATCAGTCGGATAATTCTTAATGCACAGCCGATAGTGTTCCAATTCGGTAGCTTTTAGCTTTTTGTTTAGTTTTCCCAACTCAACTTTTGCCTCCGACTGCTGCGGGTCTTTTTCGATGAGTTCTTTAGCTTCGCCTGTTTTTCGTTTTATGTTGTCTATTTTTATATTGCCGGCCTTTTGCTGAAAGCTGAAATCACTTGTGTTTTTGTATGCGTTTTCCAGCAACTGTATTGCTTCTTTATCAGTTCTATCTGCCTGCAACTCTGCCAAAGCATCGGCGAATTTAAATATATTTCTCGGCAGTTGTGGTTCAGCTACGAGATTTTTTCTTGCCTGCTCGACCGCCGAAGCCCGATAGTTTTCTGTCTTCACAACACTTGCCTGATTCTGGAAGTTTTCCTGTTTCTCTCTGTCCTTCATTGACTTCCTGAAATCGCCTTCCTGGTCGTATTTACCTCTTGAAACGGCCAGTTCCGCTGATAGCGTTTTGAATTCTTCGGCAAGTTCGCCATCACTTGGTTTTAGCCGTGTCGCCTGCTGACAGGCAGCTATTGCCTTATCGAATTTTTTTATTTTTACGTAGCAACCTTTCAAAAGCATATAGATTTTGAATGACGGTTTCGTAGCGGCGTTATTTGCCTGAAAAACCAAATCCGCAATCCACTGAGTTGTTTTTTCGTATCCGCCGGCAGATGCAGCTTTTAGAAGTGCTTCGGCATAGGGCAGATGGTCAGGATCTTTTGAAAAGAGATATTCAGCATTCAGCATTTTTTTGAGTGGCGTTTTCCCTGTCAGCCGTTTGACTTTTTCGAGCATTGATGGTTTTTTTCCACCTTTTACCTGCCGCAATAGCGCCAACTGCCGAAGAGCTATGTGCCCATTATGCATCGCATCCGGCGCGCAAGCCAGACCCTCGATATACATATCGACCGCATAATCAAAACTATTTGCCTTAGCCGCCTTGTCAGCTCTCTCAAAAAAGACTTCTGCTTTGGCAAGCCAGGCCACATTTTCTTCTGACATACTTTCCAACCGAATATTTATCTAAATAACAGTACCTTAGCCGTTTATGGTAATGTTGCGCCGGAATTTGTCAACAAATAACTTGTATAAAAGCAGTCGAAGTGCTATAAGAATGTGCGTAAAAACTAAGTATTGTTAATAAGTATTGTCAATTTATCAGGTAATGGAATATTGATATGACAACGATTCTCCAGCGTAGTAACCCCGATATTTACGAACTTATTGGGCGAGAAGATGCACGTCAAAAAAATTCGATTCGCTTAATTGCCTCCGAAAATTACGTTTCCGCAGCCGTAATGGCTGCTACCGGCAGTTGTCTAACCAACAAATACGCCGAGGGCTACCCCGGCAAGCGTTATTATCAGGGCCAGGAAATAACCGATATTATTGAAACTCTCGCTCGCGACCGTGCGACGAAACTTTTCTCAGCCGACCATGCCAATGTCCAGACATATTCTGGCTCGGTTGCCAATCTGGCTGCGTATCTGTCTTTGATTGAGCCGGGTGATACGATTATGGGTTTGGCTTTGCCCGATGGCGGCCACCTAACCCACGGCTGGAAGGTCAGCATAACCGGCAAAATATTTAATTCCGTTCAATACTCAGTCGATGCCTCTACCGGCCGATTCGATTATGACCAGATTGAAAAACTGGCCAAAGAACATAAGCCAAAGCTCATAATTTCCGGCGCAACCGCTTATCCGAGACAGATTGATTTTGAAGCATTTGGCCGAATCGCAAAATCAGTAGGTGCTTATCACGTAAGCGACATAGCTCACATTGCCGGGCTTGTGGCCGGCGGCGCTCATCCAAGCCCTGTGCCTTTTGCCGATATTGTTACTACCACTACTCATAAAACCCTTCGCGGCCCTCGCGGAGCGATGCTGTTGTGCAAAGAGGAATATGCTAAAAAGGTAGATAAAACTGTTTTCCCCGGAATGCAGGGCGGCCCTCATATGCACACAATTTCCGCTCTCGCTGTCGCTTTAGCCGAGGCATCAACGCCTGCCTTTGGCGAATATGCAAAACAAATCGTCAAAAATGCGAAAGCGCTTGCTGCAAAACTTATGGAATATGGCTTTGAGCTGGTTTCAGGCGGAACAGACAATCATTTAATTTTAATGGATTTGCGTAACAAAAAAATCGGCGGCAAAAAGTTTGCTCAGGTACTTGATTTGGCCGGCATAGTTGCCAATTGTAATACGGTTCCAAATGACCCGGCTCCGCCGTTTAATCCAAGCGGCCTGCGTATGGGAACAGCTGCCATTACTACTCGTGGAATGAAAGAAACCGCCGCCGAGCAGGTGGCTGCATTTATAAATCAGGTAGCCGAAAACATTGACAATGAATCTGCAATTGCAAAGATTAAGGAAGAAGTTTTAGCTTTCTGTTCGCAATTTCCTCTTCCGCAGCAATTTGTATAAATAGATAACGAGTTACAAGGAGTGAAAAATGCTCAAAGAATTATTTATAAAGCAAGCCGAATTAAATAAGCGAACCGGTTTTGACCCTGACGCTCTGCGAGCAGATTTTGACCCGCACACAGCCGGCATCTGGCTTAACAATTATATTGCAGCGATGAGCAGTGAAATTGAAGAGCTTCGTGATTGTACATACTGGAAGCATTGGTGCAAAGAGGCCGGCGAAGGAAAACGATTTTGGCTGCACGATTTACAAAACGCTCGCGTTGAAGTAATAGATATGCTCTTTTTCTGGATTTCGCTCGCTCAATGCCTTGGAATGAATGCAGGCGATGTGATTCGTCTTTACGAGCAGAAATTAAAAGTCAATCACGACCGCCAGGACGATGGCTACTCAATGACCGGCAAAACCGAAGACGATAATAAAAATATAAAATAGCGTTTAATGATTGGTTAGCCCTGCCATCACTATGGCAGGGTTGGTTTTACACTTTAAATTTTACGCTTTACGCTTTTTATCCTGCTTCAATGATTACTTTTTTGGGGCATTTATTCAGAGCAAGTTGATTTTTTTCGCTCGGCTGATATTTTTCGTAATCCACACGTGCAAGATTATTTTCAATGCTGAATTGCTCACCCATTTTTTCACATATTCCGCAACCAATGCAGCCGACTTTGCACATAGAACGCGTAACTTTTCCCGATTCTCTACTACTGCAAGCAACTGTCATCATTTTTTCCTGACTGAACGGAACCATCTCAATCAGATTTCTCGGACAGTGTTTTGCGCAAGCCCCGCAACCCGTGCATTTTTCATAATCGATTGTTGCAAGGCCATCGATAATTTTGATAGCATCGAATTTGCAAACACCCACACAATCGCCAAGACCAAGGCAGCCGAATTTACACGCCTGCGCCGGAGCCAATGCGTTTGCTGCTATGCAGCTTTGGATTCCATGATAAATTGCATTGAAAGTTTTGTCTTTAGTATGACCTTTGCAATGTACGATTGGCCTTTTGGGAGCTGCTGCATCGCTGACCTGAAGATTGAGAATTTTCGCAATCGCTTCGGTTGCTGCCTGGCCGCCAGGGGCACATTTGCCGAGCAGGTCGGGATTAGCGAGAACTGCTTTTGCATATTGACCGCAGCCGGCAAAACCACATCCGCCGCAATCGAGCGATGGAAGTGCCTCGTTAATCTGTAATATTTTCGGGTCGATTTCGACTTTTAGTTTTTCGCTTGCAATCAATAAAATAATTGCAAAGCCACTGCCAAGAGCCAGGAGCGTAGCGCCGGCCGGCCAAATACTGTTCCACAATTGGTAAATGTCAGCTAGAATCATTTAATCATTCCTGCAAAACCCATAAAAGCCAGCGTAAGCAGGCCGGCTGTAATTAGTGTAATTGGCGCACCTCTGAGGCATTTGGGAACGTCAGCAAGATTCAGGTTTTCCCTGATTCCAGCCATTATGCAAATCGCCAAAGTAAAGCCGATTCCCGCTCCAAAGCTGAGAACCGCCGCTTCCGGCAAATTATCAACGCCCCAAAGATTTATAAAAAGACACAATCCCAAAATCGCGCAATTGGTTGTAATCAGCGGCAAAAATATGCCGAAACTATCGTAAAGAGACGGAAAGAATTTGCGAATGTACATTTCCACCAGTTGCACGGCTCCGGCTATTACGAGAATAAAGCAGACGTATCTTGTAACCTCTAAATCCATCCGCATTAAAATCATATGGTCGATTAGCCATGTCAGCGTTCCGCTCAGCGTTACTACAAACGTAACAGCCAGTCCCATTCCAAAAGCCATATCAATTCTGCCGGACACGCCGAGATACGGACAGATTCCGAGGAATTTTGTCAGAACAAGATTGTTAATTATTACGATGGAGATAAACGCCATCAGTAAAGTTGTAAATGTATCCATAATTTCGTAACTCGTATTTCGTCGTTCGTATCTCGTTATTTGAGGCCGCTTGTGGCGGCACTAAATCGAAATACTAAAGTTATATTTTTATTTTTTTGTACTTATTTTATTTATCAGTCCAAGCACTAAACCAAGAGTTATAAACGCTCCCACGGGCATACTCATCGCCGCCCAGGGAATAAAGCTTTGAGGCATAACATTTATTTCCATAACAGCACCAGTTGCGAGAATTTCTCTTATTGCAGCGAGGACGCAAAGAGCAACTGTAAAACCTGCTCCCATCGCAAGGCCGTCAACGATACTTATTACAAGGCCGTTTTTGCTCGCACAGGATTCAGCTCGGCAAATGATGATGCAGTTAACGATAATCAGCGGAATGTAGGGCCCAAGTTTCGCACTCATTTCCGGCTGAAAGGCCTTTAATAATAAATCGGCAATTGTAACAAAAGTTGCAATTGTCAATGTAAACATCAGGATTCGAAGATGCGGTTTTAATAAATTTCGCATAAGGGAAACCACGATATTACTGCACACCAGAACAAACACCACGCAAAGCCCCATTGTAAGAGCCGGTTTTACCGCCGCCGTAACTGCCAGCGTCGGGCACATTCCAAGCAGCAGCCGAAAGACAGGATTCTCTTTCCACAAACCGCCTACTATCGTATTGCGTATTGCGTATTGTGTATTGCTCATTTCTTTGACTCTTTGTTTTTTCGTTTTTAGTTTTGTATTTTGGTCATTTGTTTTTTAATTTGGCTCATCGCATTATTCAATATATTCACAACGGCATCACTGCTAACGGTAGCTCCGCTGATTGCGATAATTTCGGAATCGATTTTTTCGATATTTCCTGTTTTTGCCAGCGTCAGATTTTCAGCCGGAGCGCCGTCAAATTGTTTTCGCCATTTGGCTTCTTTTATTTTATCGCCAAAGCCCGGCGTTTCATTGCTTGAGAGGCAATCGAATCCAGCCATTTTTTCAAAGTTTTTATCAACTGCAACTACCAGCTCGATTTTATCTGCAAAGCCAGCCCCCGAACAGTTAAAGCTCCAGCCAACGCATTCGCCGTTTTTGGAAATAGCTTTATAAATTGTGCTTTTTGTTTTTTTGCCTTTTGCCAAATCGATTTGCAATTCAGCTGCAACTTTAAATTTTTCTGCTTGCGGCAAAAGTTTTTTCATTAAGTTGTCAAGCTTGTTGATTTTGTTGCGCTCGATTTGCGGCGCAAGAGAAGCGTTAACCGCTGCAATTAGCAGGCCGAAAAAAAGTGCTGATATTATTAAGAGCCAGCTTTGCTCGATAAAATATTTTACTTTTTTAAGTGGCACTTGGTTTACCTCCAGCCGGAATCAGTTTGCAGAATCTATCAATCAAAGGCGTTACAGCGTTCATTAAAAGAATCGAGAACATCATCCCTTCCGGGTATTCGCCGACAATTCTAATCAGCATAGTTACAATTCCCACGCCGCAGCCGAAAATCCACATTCCTTTTACGCTTAAGGGAGCAGTAACCGGGTCGGTCGCAATGAAAAAAGCTCCGATTAAAAGGCCGCCCGTAGCAAGATGCACAACCGGTGAAATATAAACTTCGGGATTTATTAGCCACGCAATCGAGCCGAACACAAAAGCGGAAAGCAAAACAGCGAGCGGGATGTGGATACTTATTGTCTTTCTGATTAGCAGATAAATTCCGCCGATTAAAAGTGCAATAGCGCTTGTTTCGCCGAGGCAACCGCCAACCTGACCGATTGCGGCATCCTTTAATTGTTCGTTAACTATTTCTGCGCCAGCGCCTTTTTTAATCGCCTCTTTACTAAGTGCCAGCGGCGTGGCCTGCGTTCTTGCATCGACAGTATTTTCAGCTGAGATGTTTGGCATTTCCGGATTAATTGTCGCCGGCACCGTCCAGGTAGTCATCATCATTCCAAACGAAACTGCTATAAACGCTCTTCCCACCATAGCCGGATTAAAGATGTTCGCACCCAGCCCGCCAAATACCATTTTGCCGATTGCTATTGCGAAACACGAGCCGATGACCGCTGCCCAAACCGGCAGATTCGGCGGCACAGAAAAGGCCAGAATAATTCCGGTAATAACCGCAGAGAAATCGCCGAGCGAATTTGGCTTTTTCCTTATTAAATTGCACAGCCACTCGGTCGCCATAGATGATAGCACGCACGTTGCAACGAGAATTACCGCATGCATTCTAAAGTAGTAGCCGGCTGCCAGCATTGCCGGAACAAGTGCGATTATAACATCCACCATTACGCTTCGCGTTGAGAAGCGGCCTGATATATGCGGTGCACACGAAACTGTTATATCTTTTAGCATTTTTTAAAAACTCAAATTTTAATAACTAAAATAACCTTTAAAAATACGTTCTGTCATTGCGAGCGCAGCGAA
>JAGLNB010000141.1 GCA_023139715.1 Planctomycetota bacterium
AAATAGCTATCTGCAAAGCACTCAGTCAGGCCAGAGCTGCTCAGGAAGAAATAGCAGCTAAAGATGATTTTATCGAGCCGTTATTTGCAATTCTAACTGCGGAAGATTTGGCTGCTGCAAAACTGGCTGCAGAAGCAATGCTGATTTTTGAATACGACAAAATAGCAAATCAGCTCGAAACAACCGCAGCTGATACTTCGCTCGCAACTTCGGCAAGAGTAAATGTGGTTTATGCGCTAAAACTTCAGCCGGACACAAGGGCTATATTCAAACTACTGGAACTGCTTGACGATTCACAGCCGCAGGTTGCCTCCTCTGCTGAAGAGGCACTAAAGGCACTCGGCGTTCCGGCGGGGAAAAATGCAAGAGCGAGAAAGCAGATTGTCGAAGAGCTAAAGAGAAAAGGCAGAAATGAATTCCTGCGCGATTGGCTGATTCGTCAGGAATCGCAGATGAAAACACTCGAAAGCGAGCGCGACGCATGGCGGCAAATGTATCTTGCTTCGCTTGGGAAAATTTACGAAGGCATTAACGATGATACGCAAAAAGGAGCATTTCTTTCAGGGCATTTGGCCGGCGAAAAAGTAGCTGTCAAATTATGGGCACTCGATATGCTTTCACAGTGGAGAGTTGGAACAGCTTCCAAATTTCCAGTTGAATTGGGCCCTGTCTTAATTGGCTTAATTGGCGACAATGACAGAGATATTCGGCTGAAAACAGCAAAACTATTATCGCTGATGGGACAATTAAATTCGGCTGAAAAACTGCTCGAACAATTAAATATTGAAACCGATGAGCAGGTCCGGATGGAATTATTTTCTGCTCTCGGAAGTGCCTGCTACTACGCATTTTTGCCGAATTCACAAATAACCGTTGCACCTGAAATAAGAAAAGAAACTCTTGGATTTGCAGCTGAATATCTTTCCCAGCCGGATGCGAAAAAAGCACAAAAAGGCGCTGAAGTAATAGGGAAACTGCTTGAGAAGAATGGCTTAGATGCAGAAGAAGTTGAAATTTATTTCGACCTGCTCGTAAAAAAATACGAGCAGCAGAAAACCCAGCCAGAAAGTACTGCCCTGCGAGGCGAACTACTCGCAACAATGGCCGGCCTGTGTGCTAAAAGTGTTTATAAAACCGAATCGGTTAAATATTTTGAGCCGCTGTTCAAAGAAAGCTTGCAGGATGAATCAAATATGGTTCGTGAAGCAGCGGTTGATGGTTTAATCTACATTGACAAAGCCGAGGCACTCAAAACATTAAGAAAAGATTTCGTAAATGACAGCAGTCCTTTAATAAGGAAAAAACTTACTGAGCTTGCCGGAGAAATCGGCTCGGAAAATGAGCTTGTCTGGCTGCTCGAAAAAATCGGTTCAACCGCTGAATCAGAATCGGCCTGGCAGGCAATGCTTAAAATTTTCAAACGCTCGCAAGCCGATGCTTTAAGTCAGTGGCTAAATCAATTCGATTCGCAAGGTGCTATGTCCAAATTACCGGACGAACAAAAAATATCCTTCCTGAAAATCACAGAACTAAAAGCAGCCGGCGAAAATAAATCTGAAATGCTGGAAAATACAAGAGAAAAACTCTCTGCTCTCTACATTAAAAACGGTCAGTTTGAGCAGGCAGCTGAATATCTTGGTATGCTGCGGGAAACGGCTCTTACTCCGGAAAAGAAGGATGCCATCCTGACTTCCCTGCTCGAAGTTTATCTCAAGTGGCCAAATCCCGAAGCGGCAGCTCGGTTGGTGAATAATTATCTGCTCGCAAAAGACCTCGAATTAAACGATACAGTTACGCATTTAATTGACGATTATTTCAATAAACCAAACCCCACTTCAGACCCCAATGCGGTATTAACTGCTCTGGCCAAAATAGAAATCGGCCAAGAGCGGCCAATGTGGCAGAAACAGTTAGAACGCTGGCAAAAGCAGCTTGGCGAGCAGATTAGCAGTAATGACGAATAAGATTTTGTCTTGACTTAAGCTGCAATGTGGATTATGAAAAGGGCTGCGTTTTGTGCTGTAAATTTTCAGAAACGGCTTTTTCCGAGCCGATTGTTAAAGAGTAAAAGGAGAATCGAGCAAATGGCATTAACAATTTATTATCAAGCTGATGCACCAATAGATGCGTTGAAAGGCAAAAAAGTAGCAGTTATTGGTTACGGAAGTCAGGGACACGCTCACAGCCAGAACCTGCGAGACAGCGGCGTTGAAGTGGTCGTAGCAGAAGTCCAGGGAACTGACAATTATAACCTCGCTAAAGAGCACGGCTTTGCACCGGCTGACATAAAAACGGTAATGACGGGTGCGGCATTGATTATTATAACACTGCCGGACGAGCTTCAGCATAAAATCTATAAAGAACATATTGCTCCGAATTTAACCGAAGGCCAGACGCTTGGTTTCTGTCACGGCTTTAATATTCATTTCAAATATATTACGCCGCCGGAAAACATAAACGTTGTTATGATTGCTCCAAAAGGGCCTGGCCATCTGGTTCGCAGCGAATACGTAAAAGGTGGAGGCGTGCCTTGTCTTGTAGCTGTTGAAAAAGATGCGACCGGCGATGCGAAACAAATCGCACTTGCATGGGGCAATGGAATCGGCGGAGCAAGAGCCGGAATCATCGAAACAACATACAAAGAAGAAACTGAAACAGACCTTTTCGGCGAGCAGTGCGTGCTTTGCGGTGGACTGGCATCACTGATTAAAGCTGGTTTTGAAACGCTCGTTGAAGCCGGCTACCAGCCGGAAATCGCTTACTTCGAATGTATGCACGAAGTTAAACTCATCGTCGACCTTATGTATCAGGGCGGAATGAGCTATATGAGATACAGTATTTCAAATACCGCTGAATATGGCGATTTGACGAGAGGCCCAAGATTAGTAACGGACAAAACAAAAGCAGAAATGAAAAAGATTCTCGCTGAAATCACATCCGGAGCTTTTGCAAAAGAATGGGTCGATGAATATAATTCGGGAGCAAAGAATTTCAAGGCACTCTACGAAAAAGACCACGACAGTCAGCTGGAAACCGTCGGCAGAAAACTGCGAAAAATGATGAAGTGGATTGAATCCAAGGAAATGTAAAACGAAAACGGAAGGCGAAAAATGCAAAACCAGGGCCTAAAAAAGAAAGTATGCCGCTATTCGAAAAATGGCTTTTTTCGTATTTTAATGCTTTTGTGTTGCGGCGTTGTTTGTTTTTCCAGCTGTGCTACGCTTGACGTTGTGGAATTTCTAAATCCGGAAAAATCGCCCCCTGACGAAGTAATTTCCAGAAACTACTATCGAATAGTACTGAAAGAAACTGACACAGCAGAAGCATTGGATGAAATTTATCTACCGGATTACGAGCTTTTGAGCCAAAGCAAAAGCGTTATCGCTTCAGCAGGCCAAAAGAAAGAGGGCTACAAGCTCTGGTTCAAAATGGTTGCCTTTGATGAAGATACGCTGACCGCTCAACGAAGATATTTGTTAATCGAAGATGAAAAACCAAAGATTTTATTCAGAGAGCCGTGGATGGGTTTTGAATTCAAGTGCAGAGTAGTCATTCCAAAAGATGTGCTCGAAAAACCATATAACAGCGAAAATGCGAGACGTGTTGCTATATTCAGGCAGGTTTTGAAGAGTTTTCGTGAGGATATCTCTCGTGTTGAACTCGACAATAAACAACTGGCTATTTGCGGAATGCTCGTCAATCAGGCGATGGAAGCTGTTTTGCTGAAGTTGGATAAATCACCTGCGGAAGCATCAAAATTACATGAGCCGGAAGGTGTGGAATTTGACCATTTAAGTCTCGACAAAGGCAGAGTTCTTATGACTATCTGGGACGACATTGCCAGCGTTAAGATAAAACTCGGCTCATTTGAGCATTTGTTTGAAGATGATGATTCGCCAAAACCGGCAGAAATCGATGATGCCGAATGCCCGAAATAAAATACATAATAAAAAATAATCAATAGCAAACAACTACGAGTCAATTAAAAAGGTTGGTTGGACAGTCGCTCAGTGTGGTTTTGGCCGCACTGGGAGGAAAGTCCGGGCAGGATAGAGCACGGTGATGGCTAACAGCCACCGGGGATAACCTCAGGGAAAGTGCCACAGAAAATACACAGCCGATGGTTCGCAATAGCGGACACAGGTAATGGTGAAATGGCGTGGTAAGAGCACACCGCGAAATCGGTGACGGTTTCGGCAGGGCAAACCCCACCACCTGCAAGACCAAATAAGCCGGTGCCTGGCTCGGGCAATGCCGGCGGGTAGGTCGCTTTAGACTGGCAAGCAATTGCCGGCCAAGATAAATGACTGTCATTTACAGAACCCGGCTTACAGACCAACCCTTTTAATTGATTCGCTCCGTTTCTACTTTAGGAAATATTTATTCACCACCCTGCTGCTGCATTTGTTGCTGTTGCATCATCATCTGCTGCTGCATAGCCATAACAGCGGTCATAATCTCCGTTAAATGCTCTTTCGGCAAGGCAATATCTATAGTCAGTTTGCCTGAGGCAGCTCGGCCGGCAAAAGCAATGCAGCTGCTTGTCGGAGTATTTATTTGCGGCCTATTCACTCCAGCAGGCATCGGCATCATAGAAGTTATCATTTTTAACATATGAATATAATTCAATGTGCCTGCAAAATCAGCTGTAGCTGAATCGGCAATCAAAGCTGTGGCTGCTTTTACGCCTTGCGGCATTTGCGCAGAACCAGTTTTTACTTTATCAATCAACTGCTTTACAGTCGCATCAGCATCACCGGCAAAAGCAAAAACACACAACTTGCCAACCATTGCCCATCTGTAATCGAGGCCATCGCCGTACATAGCACCTATCATTTGCCCCTGTGGCGAATTCGGGTCGGTTGATTTCAATGCAAATCTGGCTGAATCTATAGAAACGCCTTTATAGCTGCCAACGTTTCGCTTTATGGCAAAATTAACTTCCATTCCAATCTTCTTATAGAACTCGGCCATTGTCGTATTTACAAGCTGCGCAGAAGTATCCATAACTTTATTGAATTTGTCTGCATCGCGAACTTCAAAAATATATTTACCCTCAAAGCCAGGGTTGCTATCAGCTTTTGTACTTGCCAAAAGGGAAAAAGCCATATCGCCGCCGGTTGCGTCAAACGAATCTTTTACAAGAGCTTTAAGGTCTATCGCTTTTGTATTTTCAGCCGGCGCACTTAAAACAGAAGAAAACAAATCGACGCTTTTTTCGTTAATCTTCCTCGCAAACGGCGAACCCATTTTACACGCAAAATTCACCATCGCATCATCATTGAAATAACCAAGAAGTTTGTTTTCCTTTTTCGCTGAAAGACCCGCGGTAAAAATATCAGCCATCTCGGTCGAGGGAACGGCTGCCACAACGGCTTGCAAATTAAGAACACTTGATTTTGGATTAATGGTTATGCTAAGAGATTGTGTTTCGTTAATCAGGGTTTCAAGAAGACCTATGTATAAATTCATTATTTCAGCTGGCGGCATTCCCTGAGCGGCACCTGCTGAACCCATATTGGCCATCATCGTTTTGAATTGCTGCAACTGGCCGGATACTATTTCACCAAAAGAACTTTTTGCCTGTTTGGCATTGCCGAAAATCCAGAGCGGCTCCGAAGCAGAAAGTTTTGCCGTATCAATATCCACTACGCTCACAAGCCCTGCTTTTTTGGACTGTATTGATTTTGCAACAGCAACGAGATTGTCGTAATTGCCAAGCGAAGTGAGCAAAGCATAATTTCCTGTTTTTGTGAGCAGCATTTTTTGCTGACCGCCAAAACTGCTGCTGGTCAGTTCGCAAATTCCTTTGGCATCCGGCTCGCTGCAATTTGTACTGCCACTTACAAATTGCTGAAAATTGCTAATCGGAAGAACGCCGCCAATAAAAACGTTCGGCATTGCATCGATGGCCGCAGAGTTAGAATCAACAGCTACTGCAAAAAACGCAAAACTGCCGGCAGTATTAACATTGCTTAGCATCGGGTCGCCAAGCAGGCCGGCCAGCTGCATACGAGCCAGCATTGAAACGCCCATCGGCATTGGCGAAGCGCCGGCAAGAAACTGGTCGATTTGGCCAAGCGTATAATCAAAATTATTCAGCCGAACACAAAACAAACTGTCAGCTGGAATAAGCTCCAAAATTTCGTCAGCGGCATAAATGTCCGCAGAAAAAATAATAGAAATCAGAAGTGCCGATAAAATTACGCTTTTTAGACCGTTGGATTTGAACATTATTCTATCTCCCTGAATTTGAATGTTGAAAAACCGCCTCTTCAGCAAATGCAAAAACATGCCAAATGCTATAATTATAATTATGATATTGCCCAAACAGCTTTATGCAAGAAAATTAAGGGAAACCAGCTGGGCTAAATTAAAAATAAACCTAAATAAAACCGCTGTTTTTGGAAAGTAAGAGCCATTTTTTGCCGATAAATTGAACATTACAAGGAATTAAAACATATTTAAAAGTGGATAAGCAGCCAAGACAGGTTATTATGCTGGTGTTTAACAGCTAAGCGAACGTGATACAATATAATTGGGTTACTGCCTGCGGAAGGGTAAAAAATGTTTGAACGTTTTACAGACCGAGCACGAAAAATTATGGCGCTGGCTAATCAGGAAGCGCAGAGATTTAATCACGAATACATCGGAACAGAACATATACTGCTCGGCCTGGTTAAAGAGGGCAGCGGAGTAGGTGCAACCGTTCTAAAAAATCTTGACGTTGATATAAAAAAATTGCGGCTCGAAGTTGAAAAGCTCGTCAAGAGCGGCCCGGATATGGTTACGATGGGAAAATTGCCGCAAACGCCGAGAGCAAAAAAAGTTGTCGAATACGCAATCGAAGAAGCAAGAACGCTCAACCATAATTACGTTGGAACAGAACATATACTGCTTGGCCTATTGCGAGAGAGCGAGGGCATCGCAGCTCAAGTGCTTATGAATCTCGGCTTGAAACTCGAAGATGTGCGTCAGGAAGTGCTGAACTTACTCGGCGCAGGCGTTGATGCCGACCCGGCAGATATTGGAATGAAAATGAATCCGACAATGGCAAGAAAAGGTAAAAGTAAAACGCCGGCACTTGACAGCTTTGGAAGAGATTTAACTGAATTGGCAAAAGAAGATGAGCTCGACCCGGTAATCGGAAGAGCAGATGAAATTGAGCGACTCGTACAAATATTATGTAGGAGAACAAAAAATAATCCCGTTTTAATCGGCGAGGCAGGTGTTGGCAAAACAGCTATCGTCGAAGGCCTTAGTCAGCAAATTATAAAAAAACAAGTTCCGGAAATACTAAAAGATAAACGCATAGTGGCTCTTGACCTGGCAATGATGGTGGCTGGAACAAAATATCGCGGCCAATTTGAAGAAAGAATAAAAGCTGTAATAAACGAAGTCAAAAGAGCTAAAAATGTCGTGCTATTCATCGATGAACTTCATACGCTCGTTGGAGCCGGCGGTGCCGAGGGCGCAATCGACGCATCAAACGTATTAAAGCCAGCCCTTGCCAGAGGAGAAGTACAGTGTGTCGGAGCTACAACGCTCGATGAGTACAGAAAACATATCGAAAAAGACAGTGCCCTGGAAAGAAGATTTCAGACCATAGTAGTTGAGCCGCCTTCAAAAGAAGAGGCACTCGACATTCTAAGGGGGCTGCAGGATAGATACGAAAGCCATCATAAAGTCAAATTCACAGACGAGGCACTTTATCAGGCAATAGAACTTTCAACGAGATATATCACCGGAAGATGCCTGCCGGACAAAGCAATAGACGTAGTCGATGAGGCCGGTGCAAGAGTGCGGCTTAAAAATATGACTCCGCCGCCGGATATGGCTGAAATAGAAAAAGAAATTGAACAACTGCAAAAGCAAAAAGATGATGCAGTTAAAAACGCCGACTACGAACAGGCAGCTGCGCTAAGAGACCTGTCGCAACAATTGCTCGACAAAAAAAATCAGCGGCATAAAGAGTGGTACGAAAAAAACAAGGAAGAAACCGGAATAGTCGACGCCGAAATTATCGCTGAAGTGGTTAGCAAAATGACCGGCGTTCCGCTGACACGGCTTGAGAAAAAAGAAACACAGCGACTGCTTGAACTCGAAGCTGAACTGCACAAGCGAGTAGTTTCGCAGGATGAGGCCATTACGGCTGTATCAAAAGCAGTAAGGCGAAGCAGGAGCGGATTAAAAGACCCAGGCCGGCCAATGGGAAGTTTTGTGCTGCTTGGACCAAGTGGTGTGGGAAAAACACTGCTCGCAAAAGCGCTTGCCGAATTTATGTTCGGAGATGAAAATTCGCTCATCCAGCTGGATATGAGTGAGTTTATGGAAAAACATAATGTCAGCAGGTTAGTCGGCGCTCCTCCCGGATATGTCGGCTACGAAGAAGGCGGACAATTGACCGAAAGAATCAGGAGAAAGCCCTACTCCGTACTGCTGCTCGACGAAATAGAAAAAGCGCATTCGGATGTTTATAACATACTTCTGCAAATTATGGAGGAAGGCCGACTAACTGATGGATTTGGAAGATACGTCGATTTCAAAAACGTAATAATCCTTATGACCAGTAACATCGGAGCCGATTTAATTAAGAGCCAGAGCGGATTTGGATTCGGCAAAAAAACAGCAGAAGCCAATTACGAAAAAATGAAGGAAATGCTCCAAAAAGAAATCGAGCGTCATTTCAGGCCGGAATTCCTTAATCGGGTCGATGATACAATAGTTTTCCAATCACTGACAAAAGAAAACCTGAAAACCATTGTCGATTACGAGCTTGCCAAGGTGTTCAAACGCTTAACCGAGCATGGCTTGAAGCTGGAATTAACCGAGCAGACAAAAGAATTTTTAATCGAAAAAGGTTATAATCCGGAATTTGGAGCAAGGCCGCTTAGAAGAGCAATCGAGCATTACATAGAAGACCCACTCGCTGAAGCTGTCCTGGCCGGAGAATTCAAAGGCAAAAACCTTATAAAAATTGAGGTCAAAGACGAAGAGCATCTTAAACTTGAGGGCTTCGAGGTAAAACCGGAACCAAACGAAAAGGAATCCAAGCCGGACAAACAAGTTGTAGCAAAAACGAAATAGGAATTTATTTTAACTGCAGCCGTTAGAACATTTTTAATACTTTCTGTTTGCATTTAGGCCGTCGCGAGGACGAGGATGGCAAGGAAGAAAACGCAATCCTACTTGTTGCATGCCACCGGCCGAAGCCGCAACAGGCATAAAGCGAACACGAAAAATTAAACTGCTCTAGTATTTTTCACTTATCATTTGAAGCTCTTCAGGGCTCTGCTGCTGACGAAGAAGCTCTTTGAATTCCCGTTTTGGCAACCACTGGACACTTCCATCCAGCCGAAGAACTACAAAACCACTTCCAACGAACAACGAATGGCAATCTTTCTCTGCGTAGGCCAAAATCTCTTCGGGCGAAGCTCCGAAATCTATCCACAATGCTCTGTAATTCAATTTGCCGAGCCGGACAGAACCGATTAATTTTTTTTCTGCATCATCTACATATGACTGTGGTGGAACCGAGTTATACTTACTGCGATAATCAAGCACTATCTTTCCAAGATGCTCCATTGCCCGCATCGCTTCAGAACGATTTATCCACGCCCTTAAATTTATCATCGCGACAACCGCGATAGTCGTAACAATTATCACCACTGAAAAATTTATCAAAATATTTCTCTGTCGTTTCTGCATATTTCGTACTTTATCAATAGATTGTTTTTTCAGTTCTATTTTTTTATTTTTACTTCGCCATCCTGAACAAGTAATTTATTTTCAGCAAACAACTTTATCGCTTCGGGATAAGCAATGCACTCCTGCTCAAAAACCCTCACTGCCAAAGCGTCAGCATCATCGCTTTCTTTGACCTGGCAGCATCGCTGAATGATGATTGGCCCTTTGTCATATTCGTTTGTGCAAAAGTGTACTGTGCAGCCGCTTATTTTACAACCTGCCCCAAGAACAGCTTCGTGTACATGATGGCCAAACATCCCTTTTCCTCCAAAGCTCGGAAGAAGTGCTGGATGGATATTCATAACACGACTGGTATAATTTTCAGGTATTTTCCACAAACACAGCCAGCCGGCCTGGATTACTAAATCAACTTTTGCATTATTAAGTTCGTTTTCTATCGATTTGCTGAATTCATCTATTCCAGCAAAACCTTTTTTACGAATAATTTTCACATTCATCCCAGCCGCTTTTGCCTTTTCGGTGCCAGCTGTATCGCTGCGTGAACTTATCACGAGGGGAACTTCAGCATTTAGCGTACCTTTATCAATACATTCGGCAATATTTATTAACGTTCTTCCGCCGCCGCTGATTAATACGCCAAGCCGAATCGGCTTTTGAATTGATGCTCGCACTTTGCCGGCCGCCGGCCTTGATACAACATCCCTTTTCAAATCCATTGCCTGATTCACGAGGGCATCTGCCTTGGTATTTTTATCTCTTGTAATGTGTTTTACTTTCCAGCTTTCAAACTTGCCGAGCAATTTAACTGCCTGCTTGAATAAAGGCAAAAGTAATTCGCTTTTAACTTTGTATTTACCATTGATTTGCCGAACAAGCAGTTCGCTGTCACTAAAAAGGGTTACCTGCTTTGCCTTGATGTCGAGGGCAGCTTCAAATGCTTTAATAACTCCCGTATATTCAGCGACATTATTTGTGGCTTTTCCAATGTAAAAGGCATTGGCCTGTAATTGTTTTCCAGCTGTATCGCTCAAAACAAATCCGGCAGCTGCCGGCCCCGGATTGCCCCTGCTGCCACCATCGGTATAAATAATCACTTTATCCAAATCGCACCAGCTCCGATGTTAATTGTTTTTTAATTGTCGATTGTAATATCGGTGAATAATTACTAATCGTTTTGGTTTTATGAATCGCCGAGTACAAGTATTCGCGTACAATTCGGACAGCGGATAATCTCATCTTTTGTCATAAGTAAATTAACCGACTCTGCGGTAATACCCATAAAGCAACCACCACAACCATAGCTTTCTATTTTTCCCGGCTGCTTTTCAACAATAGCCATCGCCTCGCCATCATATGTTTCAGCAACACGCTCGAAAACATCCAGCATTTCAGAAGGAATAGTCTTTGAAAGCTGGTCCCATTCGAGCTGAATTTCGGCAATTTCACTTTCGTATTTGACAGCGAGCACTTCAGCTTCTTTTCGTATATGGTCGAGCTTGCCTTTTTGCTCATCTATGTCCTGCTCTATTTTTTTGAAGTTGGCCTCATCAAGCTCGATGTTCTTCAATAATTCCAACACCTGCGTTTCTATCTTGGAATTGTCCGCGTTGGTAGTATTGAGCTGAGTTAGAACCGCTGAATATTCTTTGTTTGTTTTAGCTATATTAAGTGAAGCTCTTAGCTTAGCTACAGATTCATCTCTTGTTTTGATTTCCAGCTCAAGGCGGTCGGATTGAATTTTAGTGAGCTGAATTTCTTCGTGCTTGGCTTCAAGTGAATTTTGAAGTGCTCTGATTTGATTTTCTTGTATAACCACATTTCTTCTGCACCGAACGAGCTTTGCCTTGGCTGCTCGCAGTTGGTTCTCGATACTTTGAAGTTTTGTCAACCCGTTTAATACAGGGCCCATTTACGCTGCTCCTTGGTGTTTTTGTCAGTTAACTCTTTTGTCAGCGCCAATTACAATCGCCATCAATTAGTCAGCAACTTTTGGCATTTCTCTATGGCTGTTCTTGTCAGCCCCTTATTATGCTCGCTTACGCTTTAATCTACAACAAAAATCTCTGTTTTTTTATTTTAAGCAGTGTTAGAAAGTAAACTGCTCTTTGAAAACAGCTTTAAAATCATATATATTGTCGAAATCATCGATAGTATCTCCTGGCTGGGCACTCATCCATTGATGCTTTATCATCATATAAACAATTTCACCAAAATCTTTTGTGGTTCTAACGCCCCAGCTATTGAGTACAAGCATAGCAAGCATACCCCATTTTTCTATTGCGAGCTGTTTTAACCCAACGCAAAGGGTTTTACCGCTAATATGTTCAGGTTTAGCTATGGTATTTTTTGCGGTGTAGCCGAGTCCGTAATATACAAATTTCATTGCTCTTGGACTAAATCTGCCATCTTCTTCAGCAATTTTTTCAAGTTCTTTTTTCATTACATCGCCTTTTTGGCACTTTTAGCCGACTCTTTGGCCGGGCTTTACTCCGCTATCTGCAGAGAGAACGAAAATATCTTTTCCACCGGGACCAGCTGCGAGAATCATACCTTCGGAAACGCCGAATTTCATTTTACGCGGCTTCAAATTAGCCAGACAAACCACAATTTTGCCTACAAGTTCATCCGGTTTATACGCTTTGGCTATTCCAGCGAGGACTTCTTTTTGGCAATTTCCCAAATCCAGTTGCAGCCGCAAAAGTTTATCAGCTCCCTCAACTGATTCTGCCTTCAAAACCTTTGCAATCCTCATATCGATTTTTGCAAAATCATCAATCGTACATTCTTCTGCTATCGGCTCAATCGAATCTTCGTTTTTAATTTCGGCTGCCGGCTGGCAATTATCCTTACTCTCTTCTATCATTTTTTCCACCTGTTTTTTATCGATTCTTTCAAACAATCTTTCAAACTTATTTATTTTATGATTTACCAAAAGCTTTTCAGCATCGGCAAATTTCAAATTTTCAACATTTAGAATTTTTTCTACTTTCTCTGCATATTTTGGCAAAATTGGTTTTAAGTAAATCGTCAAAATACGAACCGCATTTATTATCGCCGTAAGAACCGTCCTGGTTTTTTCCAAATCGGTTTTCACCATTGCCCACGGCTGATTCTGCTCAACATATCTATTGGCTTCATCTGCCAGGGCGTTGATTTGGCGAACAGCCGCAGAAAATTTAAGCGATTCATAATTTTCCATAATGGCTTTTTTAGCTGCTGTTAAATTTTCGATTAGCGTTTTTCCATCGCCATCCAATTCGCCGAGCGTTGAGTCAAGTTTTCCAGTCAGCATTGGAATAGAACGAGAAGCCAGATTCGCAAATTTGCCAACCAGTTCCGAATTTGTCCTTCCGACAAAATCATCTACGCTCAACTCTATATCCTCAATACCATCGGTCAATTTAGCTGCGTAATAATATCTAAGAAATTCCGGGTCGAGATACTTTAAGTAAGTAGCCGCTTTTATGAAAGTACCTTTTGATTTGCTCATCTTTTTACCGTTCACATTCAAAAATCCGTGAACGAAAAGTTTATCAGCAACTCTAAAATCAGCACCGAGCAACATCGCCGGCCAAAACAGAGCGTGGAAATAGACAATATCTTTACCTATAAAATGGTAAAGCTCATAATCGCCGCTGTTCCAGAGGTTTTCAAAATCGAGTTCATTTTTATCGCAGTAATTTTTACAACTGGCTACATAGCCAATCGGAGCATCGAGCCAAACGTAGAAAAATTTATTTTCTTCGCCGGGTATTTTGAAGCCAAAGTATGGGCCATCTCTTGAAATATCCCAATCTCTTAAACCCGCCGAAAACCATTCCTCGAGCTTGTTTGCAACACTTTTACCGGTGTAGCCTGCCGAAACAATCTCCTTTAATTGATTTTGATAATCAGCAAGTTTGAAAAAATAATGAATGCTTGTTTTTCTGACGGGCTCGGCTCCGCAGGTTGCGCACGCAGGATTTATCAATTCCGTTGACTGATAAATTGAACCACAACTATCACATGAATCACCATACTGATTTTCTGATTTACATTTTGGACAAGTTCCGCGAATAAATCTGTCCGGCAAAAACATATCGCATTTCGGACAATAACTTTGCTCAACTTCTCTCTTCACAATCGAGCCTTTTTCATTGAGCCGGCTATAAAACAGCTCGCTAAGTTGCTTGTTCTCCGGAGAATGGGTTGTGTAGTAGTTATCAAATCCTATATGAAATTCTTTTAAATCGCTTAAATGCTGGGAGTGAACTCTGTCAATAAGCTGCTCGGGTGAAATGCCCGCCTTTTTTGCGCTTATCATTACGGGTGTGCCGTGAGTATCATCAGCACAAAAATATAAACACTGATTGCCGTTTGCTTTCTGAAATCTCACCCATACATCAGTTTGAATAGACTCTACAAGATGCCCAATATGAACAGGGGCATTTGCGTAAATCAAAGCTGACGTTACAATAATTTTTCGTTCCATAAAAAACCTGAAAATAAAAACAACTTAAAATTCTTTGCGTCAATCCTTAGCAGGTTTACCCTTAGCGGATTTATCTTTAGCTGAGTTATTCTTGACTGGGTTATCCTTGACCGGCTCATCTTTCGCTGGCACATCCTTAACCTGCCTATCTTTTGGCTTTCGCTGGTTTGTGGTTGGCTTGCTTATAATTTCAATTTCGTCAACATTTACGCCGACCTTGTCGCCGTTTTCCAGTTCGACCAGAACCAGCTGAGTTAGTATTTGTGTATTTATAACATTTCCACAACCGTGTTCGGTTTTCACTTTGGTATTTTTCTTTGGCAGACGTTTTTTAAGATCGGTATAGGTTTTATCTTCGTACCTCAAACAGCATTTCAACCTGCCGCAATAGCCGGATATTTTCGCCGGGTCAAGCGTTGCTTTTTGCATTTTTGCCATACGCATATTGACCGGCTTTAGATTTTTGAGAAATTTTCGGCAGCAGCATTCCTGGCCGCACGTCTCGTAATCACCGAGCAGTTTGGCCTCATCGCGGGAACCGATTTGTCGCATTTCAATTCGCGTTTGATATTCCTGAGCAAGTTTTCTGACAAGTTCGCGAAAATCTATGCGGGATTCAGCCATAAAGTAAAAAATTATCCGCTCTCCGCCAAAGATATGCTCAGCATTAACCACCTTCATCTGCAGATTCAGTTCTTTAATAAATTTTCTGCAACAGATTATTTCCTCTTCTGCGATTTTTTGTAGATGCTTTTCTTCACTCACATCTTCAGTTGTAGCAAAGCGTAAGCATTTTCCTGCCTGACGCATTGAAAATTCTATACCACTGTCATCAAAATATTTTTTTACCTGCTCGGCGCTCAGCTTAAATTGGCCAGATTTGTATTGGCTAAGCCCGCCAACAACAAAACCAAGCTCAAGGCCTCTTTCGGTCTCCACCACAGCACGGCTGGGCAGCTTGGGAATATCGCTTAAATCGTGCTCAAAAAAACCAAGCGTATCCATTCGTCCGTAGCGAACGAGCATATATTTTTTATTTTTTCCCTGCTTTGATTTACCTGCGGGCATATTTGTCATTTTAACTACCTGTTTTAATTATTTATCGCTGCACATTTGAGCAGGCCATACTATCAGAAACAGCCACATTTAACAATAGCCGCTCAAAAATAAGCCGTTCATTAACATTTGATTCTATCTGTTGTATCGCCTGATTGGCTTGCGAGATTTTTTCCGCTGCCTGCTCACAGTTGAAGCGAGCTGCCAATTTTTTTATGTCTTCAAGCTGGTCAAAATTAACGAGCGATTCGGCTTGAACAAAATCCAGTCGCATTGCATCATACAAAGCTGACATAATTATCCGAATCATAATTTTCCCAACGGTGCGTTTTATATCCGGCTTACTCATTTCTTTATTCAGTTTAGCCCAAATCTCGGAAATGGTTTTGGCTTGTGATAAAATTTTCTCAGCCAGATTCAGAGTATCTCTAAGCGATAAATTGCAGAGAGAATTTATTATTTCCTTTTTAGTTTGATAAAAATCTGCACCTTCTGATTCCAATTGAACCAACTTGCAAGCCACGCCCAAGCTGCCGTTTGCGAGCCGGGCAAAATACTTAGCTGATTTTTTTTCAGCTCCTGCCTGCTTTAACTGCTCAGTTATTTTATCTTCGCTTATTGGCAAAAAAGGCACAATTTGGCATCTCGACTTTGTCGTAGCGAGAAGCGATTGAAGGCGCGTGCAAAGTAAGATTATGCAGCAATATTGAGGCGCTTCTTCGAGAATTTTTAAAAGTGCATTTTGTGAATGTTTGTTTAGCTTTTCAGCTTCGGAAACGACGAAAATTTTCCTTTTTGAAAAAACCGGTCTGCTGGACACTTTTGCAATCAGAAATTCGCGGATTACAGCAATTGGCACATCAACTGGCGCCGCCTTGCTTTTACCGCCTTCGGTAAATTCGAGAAGCTCTTTATGAATATGATTAAAATCGGGATGAGAGCCATTTTGGAATTTTATGCACGATGGACATTGGCCGCAACTGTCAGTGATACCATTTTGCATAATCGGCTCGGCGCAAAGCAGAAGTTTCGACCATTGGCAAACCGTCTTAAATTTACCAACACCTTCGCTGCCGGAAAAAATATAGGCATGCGCAATCTTGTCAGATGCAAATGCCCTCTGCAAAATTGAAACAGCTTTGTCCTGACAAAAAATTTCTTCAAAAGACATTTTTTAAAACTTTCAACTTTCAATAAAAATTTAAAACTTTTTATTTACAACTTCTATCACTTTTTTACTAACCGCTTTGATGCCAGCTGACACATTAACAATTGCAAAATCTTCTCTGCCTTTGGCCAGCTCCAAAAAACCATCACGAACTTTTGTGTGATACGTTTTGCCTTTTTGTTCCATCCTGTCAGGCGTAGATGACAACCTGCCAGTCGAAACATCCAAATCAATATCCAGCACAATAGTCAAATCCGGCCAAACTCTTTCAAGACAATCGTTGGCAAGTTTTATAACATTTTTAATTCCTAATCCGCCCGCATAACCCTGATAGGCACAGGTGCTTGAAAGCCATCTGTCAAGCACAACGCATTTGCCCGTTTCGAGAGCTGGCGAAATTTCCTCTTTCCACAATTGTGCCCGTGCAGCCATATAGAGCAGCAGTTCGGTTCTTTCGCTCATCGCTGTATTCTCAGGATTCAGCAGGATTTGGCGTATCTGCTCACCGACAGCCGTTCCACCGGGGTCGCGAAAAGATGCTGTTTTTACGCCGCCGTTTTCCAGCCATTTCGTTAGAAGTTCACTTTGCGTAGTTTTACCACAGCCGTCCGGCCCATCGAGAACTATAAATTTTCCTGCAAATCTATCCTTCAAAATAGTTTTCTCTCCCACAAAACCTATGCCTTCAACTGAAAATTTTCAGCTCCCACCAAATGCCGCATTTTTTTGCAAAACTCCAAATCAGGATTGACGCAAAGGCCGCCGGTAACCCTTGCGTTAATTTTGCCCTTCGGAGTTTTTATAGCTACATAAACAGGACTTTTGCCTTTATGCTTTTGGCAGATGCTTTTAATGGTTACTACTTTTTCTCTCGTAACATCTGCCGAATTAAGTTGTATCCTGACGCTTGTATCAAATTTTTCATCCACTTTTTCAAGAAGGATTACTTCTTCAGCGAGTATATTTGGCCGCTCCCTGCGATTATCAATTTTGCCTTTTACAAAAACAACTTCATCTTCTGTAATAATATTTTCAAACTTTTTCAGAACAGATGGAAAAACAACAACGTCAACCTGTCCCTGTAAATCTTCAAGAACAAAAACCGCCATTTTGGAGCCGGCCCTTTTGCCTGTCTTTGTCAGATTATATCTTATCTTCGCTATCATTCCGCCAATCAAAATCACTTTGCCTTCAGAAATTTCAGAGAGCATTGAGCTGTTGTGCGTGG
>JAGLNB010000142.1 GCA_023139715.1 Planctomycetota bacterium
ATCAAATTCGATTCGAGAATGCGAGCATTTGAAGCTGACATTAGTGAAACGACAACAAAAGCCGCTGTGCCGATTATTGTTAATACTTATGTGGTCTGGAGAATCGCAGAACCATTAAAATTTTTCAATGCGGTAGGAACTGTAAGAGAAGCTGAAAATAAACTGCTCAGCCAAATCAGCGATACGCAAAATAAAACAATTGGCCAGCATTTCTTTTCTGAATTTGTGAATAGTGATGTTGAAAAAATAAAAATCGAGCAGATTGAAAATGAAATGCTAAGCGACCTCAGACAAGCGGTTAAAGATGACTATGGAATTGAAATTGAAACGCTCGGAATAAAACAATTAAAAGTTAGTAAAGATGTTAGCAAAGATGTGTTCGGACGAATGAAAGCAGAAAGAGCCCGCAAAACCGAAGCTACTATCGCCCAGGGAAAGGCAGAAGCAACAAAAATAAAAACCGATGCCGATTCAAAAAAGACTGAACTGCTTGCTGCAGCCGAGGCAAGGGCAAAGGCAATACAGGGTCAGGGCGATGCTCAGGCAGCGAAGTATTACAAAATGCTCGAAGCGGACCCGCAACTGGCAATGTTCCTCAGAGATGTTGAGGCGTTGAAAAAAATTCTCGAAAACAGATCGACAATAGTGCTAAGCGCAGACACTGAGCCGTTCAAATTGTTGAAAGAAATACCAAATATTAAGCCAAAAAAATAATTCAGGGCACAAAATGCAGGATAAAGAAAACGAAACAAAAAATGTCAATCAGCTCGACGCAGCCGGCAAATCGCTCACAGAAGCATTGACAATCAGTTTTGCTATTTTGAAAGTAATAATGATTGTGCTGGTGGTTGCTTTTCTCGCTTCCGGATTTAAAATGGTTGAGTCGGACGAGCAGGCAATCGTTTTGCAGTTCGGAAAAATCAGAGGAGTGGGCGAAGATAGATTGCTCGGCCCCGGGCCGCACTGGGTGTGGCCGTATCCGATAAATGAAATCATAAAAATCCCCGTAGCAAAAAATATAAATCTCGCTGTTAATTCGTTCTGGTATTTTCAGAAGCCATCAGAACTTCTGCCGCAGGGGCCGAAAGACCATATTCGTGTGCCGGCGGATTTGGACCCTGTAATTGACGGCTATTGCATTACAAGAAGTGAGAAACAGAATACATCTGCTTTTACAGGAAGCGATTACAATATTGTTCATTCCAAATGGCAGCTGACGTATAAAATCGACGACCCCGAAAAGTTTTTCAAAAATGTTTATGTCGATGATGTTCAGCCGGGACAGAGCTATTCTGAAGTTATGACAAAGAGCATAACACCGCTTCTGGAAAAACTCATCGCTGATGTAGTCGTAAATGCAATGGTAAATTATACCATCGATGAGGCAATTTCGAGCGAAGATAGAATACCGAGAAATGTCAAAAAATTATTGCAGAAAAAGTTTAATGCAATCGAGTGCGGCTTAACCGTTGTTTCAGTTCAATTGACCGACATAACCTGGCCAAGGCAGGTGGATAGAGCTTTTCTGAATTCAATAAAATCACGGCAGTTCAGCGAAACCCTTGTCAGTCAGGCGAAAGGTTATGCGGAAAATACCTTAAACGAAGCCGCAGGCCCTGTTGGGCCAGAGCTGCTTGCAGCTATTAAAAATGAAAACGTCGGCGAAAGTGAAATGGGATTACTCTGGAGCCAATTGGCAGGTGCTGCCCAGGAAAAAATCGCAGGAGCAAGGGCGTATCGAACTAAAGTAGTGGAAACGGCTAAATCAAATGCCGAGTATCTGCAAAAAATACTGCCGGAATACCAAAAACGGCCGCAACTTGTTATTCAACAAATCTATCAGGATGCTATAAAACAGGTACTCGATAATACGGATGAAAAAATAATAATTCAGCCAACAGAAAATGCTAAAAGCAAAGAAATCAGGATTTTGCTGAATAGAGACCCTGCAATAAAATCAAAACCGAAACAGGATTAAAGAAAAACGAATTTAGAATAAAGGAATGACGAGTATTGAAGCGAGATTGTTACGGCCTGAAAAACAGGCCTTGCAATGACAAAAAAAACGAGATACGAGATACTAACTTATGGCACATAAACATTTACATCTGACAGATGATATTGCAGCTGAACATACTCACGGCAAACAAATTCGTGTTGGTATGGCTCTACTGGGAACATTGGCCGGCGGAGTCCTGCTGATAAACAGCGGCATTGCAAAATTGTTTTACGGCAGCGACAGTTTCAGTACGAAATTTTTTGCTATGGCTGGAGCTATACTGCTCGGCGCTCCAATAGTCTGGCACGCAATAAAAAGTTTAATAAAAAGAGAATCGCATATGGATGAGCTGGTGGCGCTGGCGATAATCGCTGCCTTTGCCACGCAAAACTATGTTACAGCTGGCGTGGTTTCGTTCTTTATGCTGCTAAGCGAACTTATTGAAACAAGAACAGCTCTTGGTGCTCGTGCTTCAATTGAATCGCTGATAAAACTAACGCCGACAAAGGCAAACCTTTTGAATAAGGATGGCTCGGAAAAAGAAGTAAAGGTGAGCGAACTTAAATGCGGTGATTGTGTTCGGGTTCGGCCGGGTGATAATGTGCCAGCTGATGGGACGGTCTTAAACGGACTAAGCTCAGTCAATGAGGCCACAATAACAGGCGAATCACTGCCAACCGATAAAGTGCCGGGCATGCAGGTTTTTGCAGGAACAAATAACCTGACCGGCGTTTTGGATATTACCGTAACCAAAGCCGGAAAAGATACGACGCTCGGCAAAGTTCAATCGATGATTATCCAGGCGGAGCAAACCAAAATTCCGATTATGCGAATAATCGACCGATATATTAAATGGTATACGCCGACTATCCTGATGATTGCCGGAATAGTTTTGTTCTTTACGAGAAACATAGATTATACAATAACGATATTAATATTTGCCTGTCCATGTGCTCTGATTCTTGCTACGCCAACAGCTGTGGTGGCGGCAATATCGGCTGCGGCTCGATTGGGTATATTGGTTAAAAATGTAGCTGATTTTGAAACGGCTGGCAGAGTAACGGCTGTGGTATTCGATAAAACAGGAACGCTGACTACCGGCCAATTATACGTAACAAAACTTACGCCTGCTGAAAATGTCGAGCCGGCTGATTTACTTGCAGCAGCGGCGGCAGCGGAAAAAATGAGTAAGCATCCGGCGG
>JAGLNB010000143.1 GCA_023139715.1 Planctomycetota bacterium
GATGTGTAAAGGATAAACAGCGGGTCTTCAGCATTGAGATGCTCAGCCGGGCAATCATCGCTCGCCGTAGCCATCTCATCGTGATACCACATATCTCGGCCGGCCTGCATATCACAAGGTTCATCATTAACTTTTACAACAACTACGCATTCAATTGTTGGTGTGTTTTTTAGAGCAGCATCGCAAATGTCTTTTAAGCGAATGTGCTTGCCTGCCCGCAGAGAAACATTGGCAGTAATCAGCATTTTGCAATCCGAATCATTGACCCTGCCCTCGATGGCATCGGAACTAAAACCGCCGAAAATAATCGAGTGAATAGCTCCAATTCTGGCACAAGCGAGCATAACTATAGTAAGCTCAGGAACCATCGGCATATAAATCGCAACACGATCGCCTTTTGTGATTCCCTTTGATTTTAGAACGTTTGCGAATTTGCAGACTTCCTTGTGCAATTCTTCATAGGTAAATTTCTTAACATTATCTTCATCTTCGCCCTGCCAGATTAAGGCAGTCTTTTTCGCCGTCGGCGTGCCGAGATGGCGGTCGAGACAATTGTAAGAAATATTCATCTGGCCATCGGCAAACCATGTGTGCTCAATTTTGCGACTCTTGGTATCCCATGTATATTCCAGAGATTTGGTCGGCTCTTTGAACCAGCTCAAACTTTTGGCCTGTTCAAGCCAGAAACCATCGGGGTCATTAATCGACTGTTCCCACATCTTTTTATACTGCTCCTCGCTTGATACATATGCGTTGGCTGCAACAGCTGGTGGCGGGGGAAATGTGCGGTTCTCAGTCATAAGAGACTGAATAGCTTTTTGTCCTTTTTCTTCCATCTGGCTCTCCTTATTCAGGTTTTATGTAAAAAAATTCCGATTCATACTTCAATAATCGATTACAATTACTGCCCATCACCCAAATACAGGGTGAAAGAGTTAGTTCTATAAACACACTTAAAAAATGTCAAATTAAAAAACGGTCAGAAATGCAATTCGTTGCCAAAGAATCCATAATTTACTGTAAAAATCGGCAAAATCTTGTAGAATGCCGGTTTGCGACAGGTCTAAATTGGAAGCGATAAATTTTAATGAGCAAAATCGCATCAGTAAAAAAAGTGGCTGTGCTGGCCGGCGGAATCGGCTCCGAGCGAAGCATTAGCATCCAAAGCGGCAAAAATGTAGCCAAAGCTCTGGAAAAGTCGGGATTCGAAACAATAATATCTGATATTTCGCCGGACAATCTTGAAATTATAAACGATAAAACTATAGATGTTTTTTTTATAGCCCTGCACGGCAAATTCGGCGAAGACGGCGAGCTGCAAAAAATACTCGAAGACAAAAAACTCATTTACACCGGTTCCGGCTCAAAGGCGAGCCGGCTTTGCTTTGATAAAATTGCAACCAAAAATGCCCTTGCAAAAGCCGGCATAAATACGCCAAAAGCAATTGAATTTGACCCCGCTGAAAACATAAAAGAACTCGAAAAAAAACTCAGCCAGCTTGCAAATAAATATGTTATAAAGCCGATAAAACAAGGCAGCAGCGTGGGAATCAGTATTGAAAACAATTTGCAAAAGGCCATCACCGCTGCAAAAAAATGCTATAGCGAATTTGGCGACTGTATGCTCGAAAAATTCGTTTCAGGAAGAGAAATAACTGTGGGAATACTTGACGGAAAACCACTGCCGATTATTGAAATCAAAACCAAAACCAATTTTTATGACTACCATGCAAAATATGTCGATGAGCAAACGAAGTTCCTGTTCGACACAATCAGCGATGCAA
>JAGLNB010000144.1 GCA_023139715.1 Planctomycetota bacterium
GCGATTTTGCAAGAGTTGATTTCATTCTAAATGACGATATAATCTACACATTGGAAATAAATACAATACCAGGCTTTACAAGCCATTCACTTTTGCCGCTGGCAGCAGAGAAAGCAGGAATTTCAATGAGTGATTTGTGCAGAGAAATCGTCGAAACAGCACACAAAAGAAAAAGCAAAGTAATAAATTAAAAGATGCGAAAAAAACGAACAAAAAAATTATCCGTTAAAAGAGCTAAGCCCAGAAAAAGAAAAAAGGCAAGCACTACTAAAAACCTTAACTTTGTCTCAATCTTAAAAGTGCTCGCTATAGTTAGTGTTTTCGCTGCAGTTGGAATCGGCTTTGTCTTTCTCGATAAATATGTCGGCAAAAGCTCGGCTGTGTACGAGAAGCATGGGCAGATTGAGTTGACCAATGTTCCATATTGGGCAAGCGATTCGCTAAAACAGAAAATCTACGAAGCAGCTACCGCTTACGGCGAAGACCTAAAGCTCGATAAAGATGCAGCTCTTTCAGTTCAGCAAAACATTGAACTGCTCGTGGCCTGGCTCGACAATGTGAAAGTACAAACCACATACGATTGCATACGAATTCAAGCTGATTGGCGAAAACCGCTGGCAATGGTGCAAATCGGTTTTAGCAAATTCTATCTCGATGAAAATATGGTTGTACTCGATTATCTGCCGATGCCAAATCTCGCTGTAGCCAAAATAAAAGGCCTGCAATTTATCACAGAAAAACCAGAGCCGGGTGCCATCTGGCAAAAGGAAGATGCCGCAGCTGCCGTGGCAATACTTGCTCAGCTTGAAAAAATGGATGAACTTATCACACCTGAAAAACCGCTGCTCGACGAAATTGACCGCATCGATGTGAGTAATTTTGACGGCCGCAAAGACAGCCGTTTTCCGCACATCGTTCTCTACGCAAAAGACAATACAGAAATTATCTGGGGAGCAAAAATCGCCGCATGGCAAAGGTATCTCGAAGCAACTGACGAAGAAAAACTCGCTAAACTCTACAGCTACTACAAAGAATACGGCTCGCTGCTAAATAACGCCAAATACATCAACCTGCGAAATCCACAGGATAATATTCCACAACCAATCGACAAATACTAAGTATTCCGTCGCAGTTAGAGCATTTTAATATTGCATGGAACCTCTAAAAATTCATTTTGGCGAACATGCGAATCTTTTTGATTCTGACTTGTGTCAGGCAAAAGTCGCCTTATCCACCAAGATAAATTCTATGAGCGCAGCGGTTTTAACCGCCACGCTTATTTTATATGTATCACAAACAAAATACGGTTTTACAGCCCTCTGTTATAAGCTCTACTAATAAAGAAACAATCCAAGCTAATGACAAAAGGGCTATTGCAAATATAATAACACATCCGCAGTACATTCCTAACTTCTTTATTTACAAGCTATTATGCGATTTTTCACAACAAAAAACCATATTTCTTCACCTGTCTCAAAACGGCTTTCGTTGACTTACATAGCCGCATCTGCTACAATCAAGGGCTTATGGCAAAGACAACAAAAACAACCAAAAAGAAGCAAACCAAAAAGAGCTCTTCTGTCGCAAAAGTCAGGAGCAAAAAGGCCTTTAGAACCTATAAAGATGCCATGAAGTACCTTTCTGGGAAAATTAACTACGAAAACGAAAAATATCTGCGGTACAATACCAAAACTTTCAGTATTAGTAGAATGAAAAAGCTATTGATACTGCTCGGCAATCCTCATAAAAAAATCCATACAGGCCACATAGCCGGCACAAAAGGAAAGGGCTCAACAGCTACAATGCTGGCCAGAATGCTCGAGGCAAACGGCTATAATGTTGGATTATATACTTCGCCACACGTCGTCAGCTTGCACGAACGAATTGCTGTCAATTCAAAAGATATTGATGAATCGCAAATGCTCTCTCTGATGAACCGTATCTACGCCCCTGTCGAAAAACTATCTAAAACTGAGCCACCAAGTTTCTTTGAGATTATGACAGCCCTTGCGTTTATGCACTTTGCAGATGAAAAAGTTGACATAGCTATTATCGAAACAGGTCTTGGCGGACGGCTCGACAGCACCAATGTCATAAAGCCAAAGGTAGTCGGAATAACCAGCTTGAGTATCGACCATAAAAATCAACTCGGCGAAACTATCGAATGCATTGCAAAGGAGAAGGCCGGCATTTTTAAATCCGG
>JAGLNB010000145.1 GCA_023139715.1 Planctomycetota bacterium
GTCTGCCATTCCGCCACTCGGCCTTGCAATCAGTTCCAGATGATAATTTATTTTGTCGAAATTAGCAAATGGTTTCTAATTTCAGCTGGTTTGCGGTTATGGCTGTTTTTTTATAAAAACTGATATGCTAAACAAATGACAGATACTTGTTTTGCCAATTATTCCGACATTACTCTGAATCCACAACATTTGACAATATCCTGTTTATAATATAAAAATAAGGGCAGCTCTAATAATTGCTACACATTTATAATCGGAGGTCAAGGATGCTCAGAAAAATTTTATCAGTCTTAATAGTCATATTTACAGCGGTTTCTCTTTTTTCTTCAGATGCTTTTTGCAAAGAGCTAAAAATTGAAAAAGTTACTGTTTCTTCCGTTGAAAATAACAGGCCGGAACTCAGGGGCGAAAATGCTGTTGATGACAATATCCATACACGGTGGGCATCCGAACAATCTGACCCGCAATGGATATGTTTTGACCTTGGCTGCCCGAAAATGTTTGACTCAATGAACATACTTTGGGAAGCAGCTTATGCCCGTGTTTACGAAATACAGATTTCAGATGATTTGAAAAACTGGAAAACTGTATATACAGAAAAAAATGGAGATGGGGGTGCTGATATTATTTATGTCGGTAAACAGAAAGCACGGTACGTCAAAATGTATGGTGTTGAACGTGCCGCCGACTGGGGATACTCAATTTTTGAACTTAAAATAGAAATTGCAAGGTTGGATGATGGGTTAACCCCTTCAGCTCCAACCGGTTTGTCGGGAGTATTTACCAATAAAATGGTTTTCTTAGACTGGAAGGATAATAGCGAATCCGATTTCCATTTTTATGATATTTACCGCTCTTCCAGGAAAGATGCAGGATTTATTAAATTAAATTCCGAACCTGTAAAAGAGTCAAAATACAAAGATGAAACCGTTGCCGGCGGCATTGAATATTATTATTATGTCAAAGCTGTTGATTTTGTCGGCAACGAGAGTCCGGGTTCTGAAAAAATCCATGGTGTACCTGTTTCTTCGTCAGACAGGAATTTCTTTAAGGTCCCCCAATGTGCCTGGAAGCGTTACCTCGGAGACATTCCTGACAGATGTATCAGCAGCAGCCCCGACAGGGGTGTTGCGTTAGGCGGTTTTGGTGCCGGTTCATTTATGTA
>JAGLNB010000146.1 GCA_023139715.1 Planctomycetota bacterium
AAACCTGAAGTAAAATGCCTTGCAACCGGCCGGTATCTTAAAAAAGCCTGGGATAAAATCAGAACGGGAGACGGTATTTATTATGGATTGCAGCCCAAGGGATGGGTTTCATATAACTGTTTTGAAACAGATATCAGCCAGAAGTTTTTCAGCCCAATTATACCGCATAACTATAAGGAAACATCATATCCCGTGGGAGTATGGCAGTTTAAGTTTTATAACTCCACAGATGAAAATATCGAGATTGGGGTAATGCTTACATTTCCCGGAGTTTATGTTGGGGAAAATATCAAGGAAAGCCAATTTAAGAATTCTCCTACCAGGCAAAAGGATATAACCGGCGTAGTTATGAGATCTAAAAAAGGTATTGGAGAATGGTGTATTGCTTCTAAAGAATTAAGCGGGGGAACTATTTCATATACAACGAGCTGGGACGGCGATGGGAATGGCGCGGATATCTGGGAGCAGTTTGAAAACAGCGGTGTTTTGAATAACGGAAATCTTGATGGTTCTCATAAAGCTGCCGCAATAGCGGTGAATTTCAAGCTTAAACCGGGAGAAAAACGTATTGTTCCTTTTGTTATAGCCTGGGATTTTCCGGTAGTGAGATTTAATTCCGGAACTGAATGGTGGAAAAAATATACACAGTATTTTGGCCGCGGCACAAATAATAGCGCAGCTATTGCCAGAGAGGCATTGAATAATTACGGAAAGTGGGAAGAGAAAATCGATAACTGGATGCGTCCGGTTATTGATAATAAAAAATACCCGGATTGGCTAAAATGTGCTGCTTTCAATGAATTATATTATAACCAGATTGGCGGATGTTTTTATGAAGCTGGCTTGAAGAGCGGTCATGACCATGAATTTATGGGGCTTCACGAAGATGACCATAAACATTATGTTATGGAAAGTCCTGTGTATACTTCCGCAAATACACTTGATGTAAGACATTATTCTTCTATCGTTTTTGCGAAATTCTGGCCTGATATCGAACGTGATACTCTGAGATGTTTTGCTGATGGAACACTGTATTTTCAATTCAAGAAACCTGTTCCGAAAGGGCTTGTTCCTCATGATGTTGGAGACCCGAAAAAATGCGACCCTTATTTTAAGTTTGATGTGTATCGCCATGATATTCCTGACCTTGTGTACTGGAAAGATTTATCACCGAAATTCGTACAGCAGTGCTGGCGGTATTATTATCTTTATCAAGACAGGGATTTTCTGGATTATGTATGGCCTGCCTGTAAATCTGTGTATGATTTTATGAAATCAACAGATAAGAATAAAGATTATCTGCCGGATAACAGCGGGTCGGACAACACATATGACGCATTGGGATTATATGGGACAAGTCTTTTATGCAGCGGGCTTTGGGTTGGCTCGCTTGAATGTTTTGAGCAAATGGCAATAATTAAAAAAGATCCAATTCTACCGGAAGTGAGAGAGTGGCTGGAAAATGCCAGAAAGAATCTTGATGCCCAGCTGTGGATGGCCGGCAAAAAATATTATAAGATGGATACCGAAGGCAAATTCCCGACTGCTATTATGAGTGACGGGTTAAATGGACAGTTATACTGTGCTAAATATGGGTTAGCTGATATTTTACCCCGGGAAAAAATGAAAGCTCATCTGCTTCAAACATTTGAAAGGTGCGTGAAGCCAATGAAGGATTATACAGGAGACGGCATCGGGGATATTGGAGCAATAAATGCCATTAAGGAAGATGGAACTTTGATTGGAACACTGCAGTCAGATGAGGTCTGGACAGGTTCAACATATTTTCTTGCAGCTTTGATGCATAATGCCGGACTAAAAAAAGAGGCATTACAGACTGCTTACGGCGTTTATTTTAACACGTATAAAAATCCCCAGACAGCATTCTGGTTTAACACACCTGAAAGCTGGCGGGTACCTACTATGAAGGCACGTCCATCAGGCCCGGAACAGTACCAAAGGCCCCGGGCAGTATGGGAACTTCTTTTGGAAATTGATGATCCATTTTAAGATTCAGACGGCACAACACTTAAGGATAGCTCTAATAATTGCTTTTGAGCGGCAGGCAGAAAAAAACACAAGGCGACAACCAGCAATAATACGCTGTTACGCCCTAGCTTGTTCTACGAGTTGACGGGTCAGCAGAGATTGTTTTTTCTGAGCGGCTTTGAAGGCGGATGCGAATTTAGCATTGATTCCGATTAGTACAGATTCAACCTTGTAGTTTTAACCGGAATTGGTAGAATCTCAAACCAGCATAACAACAGGCTTCCTCGCCAGAATATTCTACTAAGCAATTGATGCGGGGTGAATAAAATGAAAGGATAATTTCGATGGATCATAAGATTGAGAATGCTGAACAAGCAATTCGAAATCGCTTCACTGCTATTGAAGCAGCGCTAAAGGATCTTTGTCAAGATGCTTTTGGTATTCTGACACAACAAGAAATTGTTGACAACAAGCTTCTGGTAGCACGTTATCAAAATCGTCTTATGAGTATGTTCCTTTTGATATATCATCTTCGGGACGATATTTGTCGTCTTGCAAAAAGACATGGTTTTAAGCAAAAGATTGTCAAAGACTTCGCAAAACGGACTATTCCCATATCTATATGTATTCGCGCTGGTGATACACATAAGCATGGCTTAGGAGGAAGAAGTAAAAATGCGACCATTTCAAATGGTCCAATTATAGTTGTTAAGACAGCAAAAGGGGCAAAACCCGCACCAAGCGATAAGGCAATTGTAGAGGGTATGACACTCGTGGATAGTGAACACGGGGTTTTCTGCTCGAAAGTTGTTATAGAACAAGCAATCGGTAGTTGGGTCCAATTTTTGAATAATGAGTTCAACCTCAATCTTACTGATTGGTTGAGGCGGTGTTTTCCACCACGTCAAGGGCCGATTGTCGATTTATCTCCAAAGCTTCACACTACAGTTCCAGAGGGAGCAACTGTAACTTTTGGGTTTCCTCAGGATTTGACACAGCGTCTTGTTGACGACGTACAAAAACGTGCGAAAGAAAGCTAAAAAATCTACAGTCCGTAGCTGAATGCGGTAGAATTGCCATTAAAAAATTCATAAAGTGTGAATCGAGCCACGAACTAAATCTTGCAGTTTTAACTGTAATAGTTATAATCCGAAATAAGTCAACAACGGGGACAGGAGCAACTGGTGTAGCAAGTTAATCGATTCTTTCGATTAAATGTATTTGTATTGTGCAGGGGAGAAATAAATAAATGCCGAGATTTCCAAAAAGGCAAGCCAAAATTATCGCATTAGCCAACCTGATGGCAGATGGCCTTTTGAGAAATAATCCTATCTATCCACAGCCGCCATTCAGGCACATGCTGTTAAGAGTAAAGACCAGACACTATCTGATTTACCGAGACGATTTAATAGCAAAGCAGGCGGCAGCCAAACAAGCGACTGCAACCAAAGACGAAGTTCTGGAAGAGCTTACCGAGTTGATGAAAACCGATATCCGTTACGCTGAAAATACGGTCAATTTCGATGATGACAAATTGAAGCTCATCGGCTGGTCGGGCAGAAAAACTGCAACTACCCTGCAATCACCCGGCCAAACGCGTTTGCTGGAAGCAGCCAAACAGGGAGCCGGCTGGGTATTCTTAGATTGGAAACAGCCCACCGACGGTGGAAAGGTTAGCGCATATAAAGTGCAACGCCGAATCGGCGACCGCTGGCAGGATGTTGCAACTGCAATACTCTCTGAAATTACGCTGGTTGCTCAGCCGGAAAAAACAGAACTTGAATATCGCATTAACGCGATAAATAAATCCGGCTCTGGTTCGCCAAGTAATACAATTGAAGTGGTTTTGTAAAAAAGTAAAAGTTGAAAGGAACTATACGTATGATAGAAGAGCAACCTGACAATATCAGTGATGATTTTACTTTTACAGAAACACATGATGCCGCAATAAAATGGCTTTTTACAGACATAGTAACTTGGTTTGATTCTGACAAAAAACTTTTTTTGGATCTGTACTATAATAGAACAGAGGAAATAAAAGAATTTGTGGGAATGTTACAAAATGCAAGGGGGGAATATGAACGAAAAAATATTTTAATTACCGGCCGGGCTGGAATTGGCAAAACATCCTTTATTTATCGAATCATAGGCAATGAAGCCCTTTGTAACAATATAGGGATTAAACCAATTTTAGTGGACTACAGTGCCTCTATACCACTGGGGCGAGATGGTTGTCTTTATAATTTCGTCAACATGGCTGAAAAAGCTTTTCAAGAAATTAAACACCCAATAAACACTTTAAATCCCAACCACCAGGAGCAACACATAAATGCAAATATTCAAATGATTAGAAATCATTTGAATTATTTAAAAAAACAAAATGCTCCACACATAGTTATCTTTTTGGATGATTTTGATTATGCAAACGATATATGGTTCGAGTTGCTTGACTATTTCATTCCTTTTGCCGCAAAATCTCCTGCAAGTGTGGTTTTATCTGTAAGACCCCCGCTAAAAGCTTCTATCGAAGGCTATGACCATCGTTTCTCCCTTCATTTCACAAAAGATGTCAACTTATTTGACTTAAAGCCTCTTGATGTAGGAGATGTTATTGCTTCAAGATTAGCGCCGTTAATGGTAAAAAAGGAGTCTGAACACTTGCTCAGCTATATTATTAATAAATTTAAACAACCCGATGTCACTGAACGACTCAGAAGAAAACTTAAAATCACAAAATTTAGCGATCTTTCTGAATTTGAATACCCACTCACAGTAAAACACTGTAATTTCATGCGAAAAATAACTAGTGGTGATCTTAGGGAAACTTTTGATATTGCTTACGACAGTATTTGTTATATCTTGAAGAATCGGGCAAAGCTCGAAAAACATGAAGAGTTTAAGCATATTAGATATGTCATTGGAAGAGAAGCTACTCTACAGTTGTTCTACGATACCAATAAATCAAAATTCAAAATCATTAACCTGCATGATCGTAAAAGTGCAAAGGCTAAGAATTCATTGTGGTATAATGTTTTGGAAGCAGTATTAGTTTTTGGAATAATTGATGATGTGCATTTTTATCCAGCACTTAAGGCTTTTGGTCATCCTAAGCAAATAGTTGATAAGGCCATAATTGATTTGTCAGATAAATCCAATAGGCTTATTGAACCTGTAAAAATTTCTTTCCCTGGCACAAGACCGAAAGGATATTCCGATGATGAATATATCTTGACAGAAAAGGGAATGTACTATTTGGAAATTGCGAAATGGCCTGAATATATTAATAGATTTGGTGATTACAGAAAGTCACTCGTGGAGGAATATAAATCATGATAAAATTATTATATCTTGACGTTATAGAAATATGCCTTGTCAATATACCTAAAGGGAAAACTACTGGAAAAATAAAGCCTGCAATTATCCTTGAACAATTATCAATAAGAGCTATGCGAAAATGCACAATTGATGAAATTTATAAGCTCATAAAAGAAGTATTTCCAGTATACAAAAACAAGAGGCAGAATACAAAGTGTTTCAAAATAAGTCAAAGCAGAGCAAATGATTTCATAAGCAGTAAGAGACTCCTCTCAAGGCCTATTGAGCATGCGAGATGGTCATATTTCTACAAGGAGGTCAAATGAAAATACTTAAGGATACTCCAAAGTGTTTTTTTTGGCAAGAAGGAAAATGTATTGTGCATAGTTTGTGGTGGTGCCAAATTTGCCCGTGGCGCATAAAGAAAATATCTAATCTCACTGAAATAAAAAGTTATTTGGATTTTGTACATACTCGTTACTCTGCAAGGCGATCCTTTATTATGTCTATAATTGCTGTTGCAGTAGCTACAATATCAACATTCATTGCGTTTCTTGTATTGTTAACCAATGAAAAGGCCGTTGCTCTGTTGCAAGGGTGGTTTAGTTAGAAGTGAAGAAATAATATGGAAGAGTAGAATGGGCCACACCCATACTGAATAATTGTAAATTGTCCCACGCACAAGGCTGGGAGAAACTGAAAAGCGTATTTTTGGGCTAAAAATGGGGGTTACATGTTTACTCTGCGGCAGAGTGAGCGTGATATGGGGTGGAGTTGGTTCGCTTTATAGCAAAATCGGTTAACTCTAAGACAAAGCAGGCGTGCTCTGTGGCAGAGTCGGCTAACTCCGAGGTAAAGTAAGCGTTACCTGAGGCAGAGCAAGTTAACTCTATCTCAAAGTCGGCCTGCTCCGTGGCAAAGTCAGCTAACTTTGTGCCGGAGTAAATGGATTAAAACTTCCCCGCATCGGTGCGGGGAGAAAATAATGGAATGTTTTTTATCGAAAGGATTTAAATTATGGCAAGATTTCCAAGAACTGAACCAGAGATTGCAGCATTGGCCGAGGCGATGATAACGGGACTGACCGATAATTCCGCTATCTATCCGGCACCGCCGATAGCACCGCTGGATCTGACAACTGCGAAAAACGCCTATATCATAGCACTCAATGCCGCGATTGCCGCAGCAGCCGCAGCCGAGGCAGCCACTGCCACCAAAGACGATGCACTCGAAGAACTGATTGACGCTATGAAAAGTGATATTCGTTATGCCGAAAATACTGTCAATTTCGATGACGACAAATTAAAACTCATCGGCTGGGCCGGCAAAAAGGCACCAACCGCTCTTACGCCACCCGGACAAACCCGCCTGCTCGAAGCACCGAGACAGGGTAACGGCTGGGTATTTCTCGACTGGAAAGCACCCATCGATGGCGGTGCACCAAACGCATATAAGGTAACACGAAGGGAACGACCGGACGGCACGTGGGCCGAAGTTGCAACAGCAGTAATCAGCGAAGCAACGCTGGTCGAACAGCCAAAAGGCAAAGAGCTTGAATATCGCATCATCGCTATTAATAAAGCAGGCGATGGTTCCCCAAGTAATACAGCTATGGTTGTTCTATAAGTATTGCTGGGACAAACGTTGACTATATAGATTAAAGTATAGAGATATTTACCTGCCTATAAGGCAGCCCAGTAACACTGAAATGGTAGTACTGTAAGTAATAAATATAAACACTGGGGGGAACAGTGGGGGGCGTGGCGGGAATAAATTTTCTTTGTCGCGCCCTTTTATTACCACAATGCAAGCCACAACACAGATTTTTATTTCTCACTTCTGACGCACTACTTCTTCCCAGCCACAGAGATATAATTGCGAACGCAGTAAAAACCGCAACCTGTCATTGCGAGGCGGAGCCGTGGCAATCTATGGCCTTCAAATAGTTTAGATTGCTTCAATCGCTGCCTTTAGGTAGGTAAAAGTATTTGCTTCCTCGCAACGACATATTAACGCACCACTGCCATCGCGGGCATAGCGTGGCTATCTCAGGCGAATGATTTGATTTGTTCAGTGCAAATCGTTTCTGTCAGTTCCTGTAGTTTTCTAACTCTTGCCGCGAGATATTCCAACTGCTCTTTGGTAATCTTATATTTCGGGTCATACCTTGCACCGATATAAGCATAGTCAAGCAAGTCAAACAG
>JAGLNB010000147.1 GCA_023139715.1 Planctomycetota bacterium
GCTTGCGGCGGGGTAGTTTATTAAAAATAGATTCCGCATTAAGTGCGGAATGACAAAATCGAGATTGCCGCGGCCTGAAAAGCAGGCCTCGCAATGACCGAAAAATGGGGCACGGGTTACGAATTCAATCGATTGAAAACGGCATACCCCATGAAAAAACTGGCTCTTTTTTGACAAAAAACGGTAAATCCTTAGTTTACAAAACCAATTGCTTAAACATCATTTATTGCTTAGAATAGCCCAATTATGATTTCCCATAGGAATAGAAAAGTTGTTTCATTACAGCTAAATAACTGTTTTAGCGGCAGGGCGATGGCCTCATCTAAAAGTGGCTCTGTTTTTTCCAGGGCTGACTGGCTCGATTGTCTTTCCGAGCCGCAATCGCTATTTGAAGAAACCGAAACAATCCTAAAAGAGGAAAACGGGAATCTGGTTGCTGTTAAAAAACTTAAAATGGATGGCAAACAAATAAAAGTAGTTATAAAACGTCATCGTAGCGGAAAAGGATTGCGAAATTTTTTCCGTTCACTTCAGCCGGGAAAAGCCATTAGGAATTTCAAAACAGCTGCAAAACTAATCGATAGTAATATTCCAACTGCAATGCCGCTTGCAGCAATCTGCAAAAGAGAAAAATTTTTAATAAGAGAAAACATTTATATTACCGAATATGTTGAAAACAGTTGCAGCTTATACGATTTTGCAAATCAAAAAACAAATTTCAAATCACGCAGGCAAATTTGTCGGCAGGTCGCTGAATTATTGGCTTCGCTCTGCAAAAACGGCTTATGGCATAGAGATGCAAAGGCAAGTAATTTCCTGGTTTGCAAAGATAATGACGAGCAATATAGAGTTGTGCTTGTTGATATGGATGGTATAAAGCGAAACATTTTTCGCAAAGAAAGAAATCAATTGCGTTGCCTTTGGCAATTGGCAGCTTCTGTTATGAATGTGCCTAATGTTAATCGCACTGATTATTTCAGAGTTTTTAGAGCTTATTGCGACTTGACCGGCATTGAGCATCAGCAGCGAAAGCAGCTTTTTTATAAACTCGCTAAAAAAGCCGAAACCAAATTTATGCAAAAAACCGCAGCCAATAATGTTGCGTCTTTGAAAAATATTTTAATAATCAAGCCCAGCTCACTTGGTGATATAATTTTAGCTCTGCC
>JAGLNB010000148.1 GCA_023139715.1 Planctomycetota bacterium
AGCGGCAATGGCAAGAAAAGCTATTGCGGTAAAATCAGATGTTTTCTGGCGGATGGTTCAAAAGCAGTTGGCTCGAAAAGCAAAATTCAAAGAGCCATCGGAAAAGCGACAGGGCTTAAATCAGGGCGAAACAAATCAGTGGATGAAATTTTTCGGAATCGAGCAATAATATACTGTTCACGATTAAGTTTTCCCGTTTGCCCGCGGGTAAGTAACTTAAAAATAACGAGTTACGGTTTTACTCGCGGACATTTATTACCCTGAAGGGTATAAAATAATTCAATAAATACAAAGTGTTGGGCAGGGAGGCAAAACAGTTGGAAAAAAGTAAAGCAGCCGCAGGTAAATTCATTTTCGAGTTGTCCAAATCAGAGCCCAAACAAAGCGCGCTCTATAATGAGCATTTGAAACTGACCGACAAATCCCGTATGGCTGATTTTGCCGGATTCCTGATGCCATTGTGGTATTCGTCCATAAGCAATGAGCATAAAGCGGTTCGCTGCGCAGCCGGACTATTTGACTGCACACATATGGGCGTTCTGGAATTTGCCGGAAAAGATGCAGCTGATTTCCTGAATTTGATGGCTACTAATGATGTTAATACATTGGCTGACGGCAGCGCACAATATTCCTATGTGATAGATGCAGCTGGAAATATACTTGATGACATTATCGTTTATCGCCGCGGCAAAGAAAAGTTTATGGTGGTTGTCAATGCTGGAAACGAGCCAAAAATAAAAGCCTATCTTGCAGCTCTGCAAAGTGGCAAAGCCATTCTTGATATTGACAATCCCAAAAGAAAACTCGAATTGAATCCAGTAATTAGCGATATGAAAGATGCCGGATTCGGCAGCGATGGCCGCGTTGATATTGCTCTTCAGGGGCCGGCTTCACTGGACATTCTTCTTGCATTAACGCAGGATGAAAAAATAAAGGAACAAATCAAAGAAATAAAACCATTCAAATTTGTGCAGACAGTTATTGCCGGAATCGATTGCATCATTTCGAGAACCGGCTACACGGGAGCGAAAATAAGTTTTGAATTGTTTGTCAGTCCCGCAAAAGCAGCGCAACTTTGGGAGCTGCTGCTGGAAAATGGCAAATCTTTTAGCCTTGAGCCGTGCGGACTTGGCGCAAGGGATAGTTTGAGAATCGAAGGCGGCCTGCCACTTTACGGACACGAATTAGCAGGTGATTTTGACATTTCACCGTTTGAAGCCGGCTACGGCTGGGCGGTCAAACTGCAAAAAGAATTTTTTATCGGTAAAAACGCTATGCAGCAAAGAGCAAAAGATTATGATATGCAGGTTGCGAGAATAAAAATATCAGCTGCTGCCGGCATTCGTCCGGTTCGGCAAAACGATGCGGTGCTGGATGAAAATGACAAATGTGTCGGCTGGATATTAAGTTGTGCAAAGGCAGGCGAAAATCAGCTTGCACTGGCCTATGTGCAAAAGGAAGTTGCGGAAGAAAATCAATCGCTTGGAATTTACTATCTTGCAAGAAGTAAAAAGCAAATAGAGGATGGTAAAAA
>JAGLNB010000149.1 GCA_023139715.1 Planctomycetota bacterium
TGCAAGCGCTATAAAAAATCTCGGCCTGGAAAATAAGGTTAGCCATATTTCAACTGGCGGCGGAGCTTCGCTGGAATTTCTCGAAGGCAAAAAGTTCAAATGCCTCGAAATTCTCGATGAAAGCTAAAACCAGAAAAATAATTAGCGGCAAATAGTTAATAAAAATGCGATTACCAAAAGCAGGGACAATCGAGATTGCGCCATCTATATTGAGCGCTGATTTTGCAAAATTGGCTGACGAATTAGCTGAAATTGAATCGGCTGGTATAAATATCGTACATCTCGATGTTATGGACGGCCACTTCGTACCGAATATCACGTTCGGACCGCCGGTAGTTGCAAAACTCCGCAAACACAGCAAAATGGTTTTCGATGCCCATTTGATGATAGCCGCGCCGGACAAATATGCCGAGCCATTTGTCGAGGCCGGAGTTGACCATATAACTTTTCACATCGAAACCACAGCCGAGCCGGAAAAACTTATCGATAAATTGCATAATCTCGGTGTTACAGCTGGGATATGTCTTAATCCTGAAACGCCGGTGGATGCGATAAAAAAAATTGCTCCGCTTTGTGATATGATTTTGGTAATGACAGTTCATCCCGGTTTTGGCGGACAAAAATTCATATCCGAAGCTGCCGAAAAAATTATTACTATAAGAAAATTGGTAGGCCCAAATATCAGGATAGAAGTTGACGGTGGAATAGACCCGCAGACTACGCCTCAGGTAGTTTCGTATGGAGCCGATACTCTTGTAGCCGGCAACGCCATATTTTCCAAATCTGACCGAATTGCAGCGATAAATGCTATTAGAAACGCCTGTAAGTAATTTTTATGGCGAAGCTGCTGGATTTCTGGTAGAATTTTGCATGTCTTTTTATCAATGAGAATAAATAATTATGGTTAGAGAAGCTAAAAGTAAATGGAATGGTTTTTCACTCAAGCCGCGCAAGGAAATGCCGGACGGCTTGTGGATGAAGTGCTCTAATTGTGAGCATATGCTGTACAAAAGTTCAGTAGAAAAAAATCTCGATGTTTGTCCTGAATGTAACCAGCATTTTCGCATTGATGCTAATAAACGAATTAAATATCTCGCTGACGAAGGTTCCTTTCAGGAAATTTTTGATGACTTAACAACTTCTGATCCGCTTGATTTCAAATTCAGAGGTACAAGTTATAAAGAGCGAGCAAGAGTTGATGAGAAAAAAAGCGGTTCAACTGAGGCCATAAAAATCGGCAAAGCGTTTATCAAGGGTAGAGCCGTTGTTCTTGCTGTGATGGACCCGAATTTTTTGATGGGTTCTATGGGAGCGGTGGTTGGCGAAAAATTCTGTCTTGCCGTTGATAAGGCGATGGAAGAAAAACTGCCGTTTATAGCCGTCAGCTGTTCGGGCGGAGCCAGAATGCACGAAGGCGTGATTTCACTTGGCCAGATGGCCAAAACCAGTGCGGCTTTGGCGAAATATGATGAGAGTGGCGGACTTTTTATTTCGATTCTCGCTGACCCCACAACCGGCGGTGTTACAGCCAGCTTTGCGATGCTTGGTGACTGCATAATCGCAGAACCGGGGGCATTAATTGCTTTTGCCGGGCCGCGAACGATAGCTCAAACTATAAAAGTCGAATTGCCAGAGGGCTTTCAGAAAGCTGAATTTCTGCTCGAACATGGCTTTATAGATATGATTGTAGATAGAAAAGATATGCGAAGCGAAATCGCTCGTCTTATAGATTACTGCAAAAAATAATTTGTATTTTTGCTACCTTGTATCTGGAGCAGCCGATGGGATATTTTCGGAAAAATATCGAAAAAGCAAGCGGTTACACGCCGGGTTTTCAGCCAGCGCAGAAAAATATTGTAAAACTAAATACAAATGAAAATCCCTATCCGCCTTCACCGAAAGTTTTAAAGGCAATCTCTGAAATAACAGCTGAGCAGCTTCGCAGATATCCTGACCCTGTTGGGAATATTTTTCGCAAGGCGGCGGCTAAATTAAATGGTGTAGAAGCTGATTATATTATGTGCTGCAATGGCGGAGATGATTTACTCACTATTGCCATTAGAGTTTTCTGCGATGAAAATCACTCAATAGCTTATCCTGTTCCGACATATTCGCTTTATCCGGTACTTGCCGAATTGCAGAACTGCAAAGCGATTGAAATTCCCTTTGATGGTGAATTTAATTTGCCAGCTAAACTTGCAAGTACGGATGCCGGCTTGACTATCGTCTGCAATCCAAACGCACCAAGTGCTAGTTTTATAAATGCTGGCGAACTTGCTTCGCTGGCGGATGAATTAAGCGGTGTATTACTGATTGATGAAGCTTATGTGGATTTTGCGGAAGAAAATTGTGTAGGGCTGGTAAAAGATTTTGACAATGTGATTATACTTCGTTCGATGAGCAAGGGCTATTCACTTGCTGGAATGCGTTTTGGATATGCGATTGCTCAGCCGGAATTGATAAACGGGCTAATGAAAGTTAAGGATTCTTATAATATTGATACTGTTGCTACTGCTGCTGCAACAGCTGCAATAGAAGACCAGAATTATTTTAGACAAAACGTTGAAAAAGTAAAAGCTCAACGAAAAATATTGACTGAAAAATTGCGGCAATTGGGATTTACCGTTCCTGACAGTTTTGCTAATTTTGTTCTTGCTGGTATTAAAAGCTGCAAAGCAAATGAAATTTATGATAAATTGGCCCAGAGAAATATTTTTGTCAGATATTTTGATTTGCCCGGCTTACAGGACAAATTAAGAATTACGGTAGGTACGCCCCAGCAAAATAATAAATTAATTGAATCACTGAAAGAAATTTTGTCAGAATAGGGATATTCTTTTATGAAAAACAGGACAGCTAAAATTCACAGAAAAACAAACGAAACCGATGTTACCGTTGAGTTGGATTTGGATGGCATTGGTAAATACGAAATTGATACTGGTGTTGGCTTTTTGGACCATATGCTAACGCATCTAAGTAAGCACGGCAAAATCGATTTGGTTGTTAAGGCCAAAGGCGATTTGGAGGTTGACGCACATCATACGGTTGAAGATATTGCGATTTGTCTTGGCGAATGTCTTATAAAAGCTGTCGGCGATAAAAAAGGAATTGCGAGATACGGCAATAGTTCGGTTCCTATGGAAGAGGCAATGGCCAATGTTGCTGTGGATTTGTCCGGCAGGCCGAGCTGTATTTATAATGTAAAATATCGAACGGATAAAATCGGCGATTTCGACGTTGAATGCCTCGAAGAAATGCTGAGGAGTTTTTCAAATACCGGCAAATTTAATCTGCATATAAACGTTCCTTACGGCACCAACAGCCATCACATCGCTGAGGCGATTTTCAAGGCACTTGGCCAGTCACTTGCTAAAGCTGTTAGCATTGTGGGAACTGACATTCCAAGTACGAAGGGAATACTGTGATTGAGCAGCAACAAGCTGAATACAGAACCGGAATTGGTACAGACGTTCATAGGTTAGTTGCCGACAGAAAACTTGTTCTCGGTGGAGTTTGTCTGTCATATCCGTTAGGGTTGGCTGGTCATAGTGATGGCGATGTTGCCTTGCATGCCGTGATTGATGCTCTGCTTGGAGCCGCTGCGATGGGTGATATTGGAACGCTTTTTCCTGATACTGACGAGCAATTCAAAGATGCTGACAGCAGGGAATTACTGGCTATTGTAAAAGGCCGACTTGAAGAAAAACAGTGGGAAGTTGTTAATGTTGATTTGACAATACACGCTGAACAGCCACGGCTGGAATCGGTCAAGGGGCAGATGAAAAGGTGTATTGCAGATATTCTCGAGATAGATTTTACAGCGGTAAATGTCAAAGCCAAAACTAACGAAGGGCTTGGCGAAATCGGCTCCGGTCAAGCCATCTCTGCAACAGCTGCTGTTTTATTAAAACGCAAACAAAAAAGAACATTATAGAAATTGGAAGTATTTATAGATGAGTTTTGAACTTTATAACAGTTTGACGAGAACCAAAGAGGAATTTAAGCCGCTGAAAAAGGGCAAGGCAGGTGTTTATGTTTGCGGGCCAACGGTATACGGCCATGCACATCTTGGCCACGCAAAAAGTTATGTCAGCTTCGATATACTTGTTCGCTACATGCGATACTTGGGTTACAGTGTTACATACGTTCAGAATATAACTGATGTTGGCCACTTAACCGATGATGCCGACCAGGGCGAAGATAAATTAGCTGTTGCTGCAGAAAAAGAAAAAAAACATCCTATGGCATTAGCTGAATTTTATACCCGCAGCTTCTTTGAAGATATGGATAGCTTGAATTGTGTCCGGCCTGATATTAGTCCGCGTGCCAGCGGCCATATAATCGAGCAGATAGAATTGGTAAAAAAACTTCTGAAAAAGGGTTTTGCTTACGAAGTCAACGGCTCGGTATATTTTGATGTTTCCAAATTCAAAGATTACGGAAAATTGTCCGGCAGAAATGTTGAGGATATGTTAGCTGGAGCAAGAGTTGAGGTTTCGCCTGAGAAAAAGGCACCAGCTGATTTTGCACTTTGGAAAAAAGCCGAACCCAATCATATTATGCAGTGGCCAAGTCCGTGGGGGATGGGTTACCCCGGCTGGCATCTGGAATGTTCAGCTATGAGTATGAAATATCTCGGCTCAACTATCGATATTCACGGCGGTGGCCTGGAAAATCAATTTCCTCATCACGAATGTGAAATAGCTCAATCCGAAGCGGCTAACGGCGTACCTTTTGTTCGCTACTGGCTGCACAACAATATGGTTACTGTCGATGGCCAGAAGATGGGCAAAAGTTTGAATAATTTTAT
>JAGLNB010000015.1 GCA_023139715.1 Planctomycetota bacterium
GCGATACTCGGACATATACTTATGGGTTACTCGCTGAGCATTATGAGTATGATGGGGATTATCGCTCTTTCAGGCGTTGTTGTAAACGATTCACTGATTTTAATCGATTATTCAAATCGCCTTAGAAGTAAAGGTAAATCAGCTTTTAATGCACTGCATGCAGCTGGCATCCGGCGGTTTCGACCGATTATTCTGACGAGTTTGACTACTTTTGGCGGTTTGACTCCGATGATATTTGAGACGTCTCGGCAGGCGAGATTTATGATTCCAATGGCTATTTCGCTTGGCTATGGAATTCTTTTTTCCACCGCTATAACACTTATACTTGTTCCGTCTTTGACTATGGTTCTCGAAGATATTAAGATGGCTTTTGCAAAATTAAAATCGCCTTGAGTGATTCCGAATTAATTGTAGATTATATAGGATTTGTGAAATGAAAAAAACAGCCCAGAAATTTATGATGCTGGCAATTGAAAGAGCAAAGCAGGCGATAGAAAAAGGTCAAACACCTTTTGGTGCCTGCATAGTTAAAGACGAGCAGGTGATAAGTTGTGAGCATAATACTGTGTGGGACACTACAGATATTACTGCGCATGCAGAAATTAACGCTATACGAAAAGCGTGCATAAAATTAGATACTGTTGATTTGTCCGGCTGTGTGATTTATTCTACGTGCGAGCCGTGCCCTATGTGTTTTGCTGCCTGCCACTGGGCGAGAATTTCAAAAATAGTTTTCGGAGCAAGAATAAAAGATGCAAAACAAGCCGGCTTCTCCGAATTGATTGTGTCAAACGAAGAAATGAAGCGGCTTGGCGAAAGCTCTGTGGAAATAGTAGCTGGTTTTTTAAGCGAAGAAAATATTGAACTTTTCAAATTGTGGTCTCAAAACAGCGAAAAAAGAGCATATTAAATTCAGTTAAGTTTTATCATAAATAACAAGCCGTAAAATTGCCAAATAGCATCCCATCGCAACATAATTGCAAAAGTGTATAAAAGATGCCGGCTTCAATAGGTGATTTTTTTGTGGGTCTTTAATTAATCTGGTTGCTCCCTTAACAGCTATTTTAGGATTGAATCAAAAGGCAGGGTAAAAGTAGCAAAATTTTACCGAAAGTTAATTGAGAAATCCTGTTTATGATATATTTCACGTTTTTTTTGGCGGATAGTTTTTTGGAAGATTTATTTTGCCGCAAAAGGCTAAAAGTTGTATAAAACAGGTTTAGCAACATATGCACAAAAGTGAGTTTTTCTTTATTTACAGGAATTGGAGAAGTTATGAAACGCAAGATGGTTACAATTGACGGCAATACAGCGGCGGCTTATGTGGCTCACGCTACCAATGAGGTTATAGCGATATATCCCATTACCCCAAGTTCATCGATGGGTGAAGTGGCTGATGCCAAGTCTGCATCTGGCCAAGCGAATATTTGGGGCACAATTCCATCGGTTACAGAAATGCAGTCTGAAGGCGGTGCTTCCGGTGCTGTTCACGGTGCATTGGCCACCGGAGCTTTGACTACAACATTCACAGCTTCGCAGGGTCTTTTGCTGATGATTCCTAATATGTATAAAATAGCAGGCGAATTATTGCCGACCGTTTTTCATGTTTCGGCTCGTTCGCTTGCCTGCCAGGCACTTTCGATTTTCGGCGACCATTCGGATGTGATGGCCTGCCGTCAAACGGGATTCGGATTTCTTTGTTCATGTAATATTCAGGAAGTTATGGATTTGGCACTTATCGCTCAGCAGTCGACGCTTTGTTCACGTGTGCCATTTGTACATTTCTTTGACGGCTTTAGAACCAGCCACGAGATTCAGAAAATCGAACAGTTAACATTTGATGATATTCGCTCTATGATTGATGATGACAAAATCGCTCAGGTCAAGGCGAGAGCTTTGTCGCCGGATAGGCCGCAAATTTCCGGCACAGCTCAGAATCCTGATGTCTATTTCCAGGGCAGAGAATCTGTTAATAAATATTATCTTGCCACGCCTAAAATCGTTCAGGACACAATGGATAAATTTGCAAAACTGGTTGGCAGGAATTATCACCTGTTTGATTATGTCGGAGCGAAAGATGCCGAGAAAGTCATTATTATTATGGGAACAGGAGCTGACACCGCTCACGAGACAGCGGAGTTTATGGCTTCAAAAGGTGAGAAGGTCGGTGTAATAAAAGTACGGCTGTATAGACCATTTAGTGTTGACCATTTCATTGCAGCTCTGCCGAAAACTGTAAAGAAAATTGCTGTTTTGGACAGGACAAAAGAGCCCGGCTCGATTGGCGAACCGTTGTATGTCGATGTTAGAACAGCTATCGGCAAGGCAATGGCAGATGGCAAATTCAAATTTGATGGCTATCCACTAATTGTCGGCGGACGATATGGCTTGGGCTCAAAAGAATTCACGCCGGCTATGGTAAAAAGCGTTTTCGATAATCTTGATGCCGAAAATCCCAAAGATGGTTTTACGGTAGGTATTATAGATGATGTTACTAATACCAGCCTGGATGTGGATGAATCCTTTGATGTTGACAGTGAAGGCGTTTTTTCTGCTATGTTTTATGGTCTGGGTTCAGATGGTACCGTTGGTGCCAATAAAAACTCTATAAAAATTATTGGTGAGCAAACTGATAATTATGCACAGGGCTATTTTGTCTATGATTCCAAAAAAGCCGGTGCTGTTACCATCTCCCATTTACGATTTGGCAAAGAGCTTCTTCGCAGACCTTACCTTGTTAATAAAGCTGATTTTGTGGCCTGCCATAATCCGAGTTTCCTTGAGAAATATGATATGCTTTCATCGGTTCGCGAGGGTGGCACATTTTTGCTGACAAGTCTTCATGACACGGACGAAGTTTGGGATACTTTGCCACAGGAAGTGCAAAAGCAGATAATAGATAAGAAACTGAAATTTTATGTTATTGACGCAATTTCAATCGCTGACAAACTCGGCCTTGGTGCAAGAATCAATGTGATTATGCAAACGGCCTTTTTCAAAATCAGCGGTGTTATACCTATTGATACAGCTGTTAGCGCAATTAAAGATGCTATTAAGAAAACCTATGGCAAGAAGGGCGATAAAGTTGTTGAAATGAATAATGCTGCTGTTGATGCGGCCCTTGAAAGGATTTGTGAAGTTTCCGTTGGCGATAAAGTTACGAGCAAAATAAAAATGCCGCCTGTTGTTCCTGCGGATGCCCCTGATTTTGTAAAGGGACTTACTGCTGAAATTATGGCTCTTCGCGGAGATAAATTGCCGGTTAGCAAGATGCCGGTCGATGGCAAATTTCCGACAGGCACAACTCAATATGAGAAACGTAATATTGCGGTTAACATTCCCGAATGGCAGCCGGATGTTTGTATTCAGTGCGGTATGTGCTCTCTGGTTTGTCCGCATGCAGCTATACGCATAAAGGCCTACAAAGAAGATTGTCTTAAAGATGCTCCGGCAGAATTTAAGAGCGTTGATGCAAAAGGTAAGGATTTTGCCGGTATGAAATTTACGGTTCAGGTTGCACCTGAAGATTGTACTGGTTGCGGAGCTTGTGTGCAGACTTGTCCTGGTCTTGAGAAAAATGCGGATAAACAACCAACCGGCCGCAAGGCAATTAATATGATTTTGCAGGAGCCGATTCGCAAGCGTGAGAGCGAAAGTTATAAACATTTCCTGTCGATTCCAAATACAGACAGCAAACTCTTCAAAGCCAACAGTGTAAAAGGCAGCCAGCTTATTCAGCCGTTGTTTGAATATTCAGGTGCCTGTGCCGGCTGCGGCGAAACAGCTTACGTAAAATTGCTTACACAGTTGTTTGGCGACAGAGCCCTTATTGGTAATGCCACCGGCTGTTCATCAATTTACGGCGGAAATTTACCAACCACTCCTTACACAAAAAGAGCTGACGGCAGGGGGCCAAGCTGGAGTAATAGTTTGTTTGAGGATAATGCTGAATTTTCTATGGGTATGCGTTTAACGGTTGATAAGTTCAAGGAATATGCTGTTGAACTTTTAGGTAAAGCTGCGGAAAAAGGTTGTGTTGATGCGAAGCTGGCCGAAGAAATACGAACGGCTACACTGGCAAACGATTCTGCTCAGGACACTATTGAGTTGCAGCGTGCTCGTATTGATGAATTGAAATCACAATGTCAGAACGCTAGTTGTGAAGATTGCAAACGGCTATTGACCGTTGCGGATTATCTTGTTCGCAAATCTGTTTGGGCTCTTGGTGGTGATGGCTGGGCTTATGATATTGGTTATGGTGGATTGGATCATGTTCTTGCAAGCGGAGCTGATGTCAATGTACTTGTTCTCGATACGGAAGTTTATTCTAATACTGGTGGACAGATGTCCAAATCTACCCCACGAGCTGCGGTAGCAAAATTTGCAGCAGGTGGAAAGCCATCAGGCAAAAAAGACCTCGGACTTCTTGCAATGGTTTACGGAAATATTTATGTTGCTAAAGTGGCGCTTGGTGCAAATGCCACTCAAACAGTTAAGGCGTTTGTCGAAGCTGAAAATCACCCAGGCCCTTCACTGATAATTGCCTACTCACATTGTATAGCTCATGGAATTGATATGACAACTGGTTATAACGAGCAGAAAAAAGCTGTTGCCTGTGGTCATTGGCCATTGTACAGATTTAATCCGTTGTTGAAACAAGAGGGTAAAAATCCATTGCAGCTGGATTCAAAGCCGCCGACACTTGATGTGGAAGAATATATTTACAGTGAGAATCGCTACCGCACATTGAAGCAATCAAAGCCGGAAGTTGCAGCGAAACTTCTTGAGCTTGCAAAAAGTGATATAGCTTGCAAATATACTTTAATGCAGCGGCTCGCTGAATTACAATGTGATAAATCCTGCGGTGAAAAAAAGAATTAAGGTGCCCTAAAAAAACTGCTATTTTGCATTTTTCTATGAGCAGTATAATAGTAATTACTGGTGGCGAAGATGGATTTTGATTAATCATCTTCGCCGCTTTTTTGTGTATAGGAAATTAAGATTATGCGAGTTCTTGCAGCTGAATTTTGTAAATTTTATCGATGTTTATGTTTTTTCTTTTCAAAATTACCGCTTTTGTCAGTATGTCGGCTTAAACAATTATCGGACGTAAAAAGAAAATTGATGTTGAACAAATTGTATCAGGGGTGAGTATAGAAACCAAGCTGCCTTTTTTTAGGACTTGTATGAATGAAATATTGCCATATAAACCAACTTATCAGTATTGTAATTAGCGTATTTGTGCCCAGCTTGAGTTAATGCTGGGTGATGGGACTTTAGGGGAAGTCGTTCTTTTTGGTGATATTTACTGGCCTTAGTTGAGCATATTTTGTTGGTCTTTAGGCAGTTAAATAAAGTTAAGCAAACTGTTCCCTGAACCGATAAACTCTATCAGTAAACAGCTTTTTTGGGTGCTTAAGAGGCCTTGCCGATTGGGTAGTGGTTTTTTGATGAATGATTAGTTGCATGGGAAGAATGCTTATGGAATTTAAAAAGAGCAGAATGGTATATACAATATTTTTTGGTTTTCAACTTTTGGCTTTCAGCTTTCTGTTGTCTGGCTGTGGTGACGAATTTTTTGACCCTACGCAGGTAGGTCGATTTCGTCCTGTGCCTTCCGTAAATGTCATACTGGATTCACTTGGCGTAGCTGAAGAAGCTAAACCGGTTTGGGAGGGATCTGAAGAACCAAAACCTGTGGATGTTGTCGCTTATGAAACTGATTATGTTTTTAGCTCAGGCGATGTTGTTCGTGTTTCTATTTTCGAGTTGTTACAGGAGGGGGTTACCTACATAAATGATTATATCATTACTGAAACTGGTAAAATGTCTATCCCTGAGGTGGGTGTAGTTGAAGCGGCTGGTTTAACGGAATCTCAGCTTGAAGATGAAATAAAACAGATTGTTTCTCCGAGTATACTAAGAGAGCCCTCTGTTACAGTGCTGTTAATGAGTTCACAAAAAAGGTCGTACTCAATTTTAGGCCAGGCCGTACCAAAGCCGGATAGATACACAATTCCAAGATATAATTTCCGCTTAATGGATGCTCTTGCAACGGCTGGCGGAATAAGTCAATTTAATGTCAGTTATGTTTATATTTCACGTCCGGTTACGGGAACGGAAGTTATAAATGATGTTGGTGAAATTATTGAATTGGATGTTGCTGAGCCGGAGGAAAATACTGAGTTGCTTATTGGTACGGATGGTGAAATGCTTGATGTGATTACTCCTCAGGCAGGTCAAAAATGGTTGCCGGCTTCGGATCAGTTGGTGGTAGCTGCTGCCGAATTTGTTTGCTCTAATGAATTGACAGGTGCAGCTGCTGAGTTGGCTTGTGAGGATGAGCTTTCAGGGGCTGCGATGCCTGAAGGTATAGGTTTGGATGAATTTAATCTTATCGCTGGGCAGGAGCAGGCGGATACAAGTGTCGAGCAAATGCTTAAAAATATTGTTGATTCGATTGATGTTCATGAAGTGCCGAACGAGCCGCAAGTGAAATGTGAATTAGTAGTTGAACAGAAACCCAAGCAGGAAAATGGAAGTATTGAATGGGTTTTTGAAGATGGCAAATGGATTCCCGTTCAGACTGGCCAGTTTGATGCACCTCAATTGCCGATAGGGTTAGATGTGAATAAAACAATGGGTAAGCTGGCAGAAAAAGTGCATGATGATTTTGATTGGGACCAGGTTGGAACTGGTGGAGACCAAACGCGAGTTATTGAAATTCCTGTTGACAAGTTGCTCGGCGGAGATCCGAAGTATAATATTGTGATACGTCCGGGAGATAGTATCCATGTTCCTGTTGATATTATCGGTGAATTTTGTATTATGGGTAATGTCAATCAGCAGGGCTTTGTCAATCTTACCGGCAGGCCGATGACATTGAAAATGGCCATAGCTTCAGCTGGCGGCTTAGGGGCGTTAGCGTGGCCAAAAAATTGCGAAGTAACAAGAAGGATTGGGAAAAAGAAAGAGGAAACGGTTATGGTTGATTTGGCTAAAATTGCCAAGGGCGAGCAGCCGGACTTCTTCATTAAACCCAATGATTTAATTAATGTTGGCACTCATCCGACTGCGAGATGGCGTGCTGTTTTACGTAATTCTTTCAGGGCTACTTATGGGTTTGGTTTTATTTATGACCGTAATTTTGGAGAAAGAGATTACGGTACGCAAAGGCCTATACCTAACTGGTTCTAACTTACAGGAGAGCAGGCTTTAGTTATGGCGGAGAATATTGGCTCTTCTACTTTGAATGATTCCCATGATTTTAATAAGCAGGTTTTGGGCGTTGATGCTTCTTTGCCACAGCGGAGTTGGCGACAACTTGGATTGCACGGCTGCATCAAAATATTTATAATAGCTGCATTGTTCTATTATCTTTTTCATAATGAAATTCAAATTATTGTAAGTAGATGGTTGAGTGATAGTAGCTGGTCCCATGGTTTTT
>JAGLNB010000150.1 GCA_023139715.1 Planctomycetota bacterium
TATTCTCATCGTGCTCGCCAAGTTCAGCTTTCGTAGCCGGCGTAAAAATAAGTTCCGGCAGTTTTTCGCATTGCTTCAAGCCGGCCGGCAATTTATGGCCGCAGACCGTTCCGCTTGTTTTGTATTCAGCCCAGCCCGAGCCGGCCAAATAGCCGCGAATTACACACTCAACCGGAAGCGGCTTACATTTTTTCACAAGCATACTTCGGCCGGTTAATTGTTTTGCGTAATTGCAAAACGGCTCGGGAAAATCAACAACATTATCACTGATTAAATGGTTGGTAATTTCCGAAGATAAAAAATCGAACCAGAACCGTGAAATCTGAGTTAGAACGATTCCCTTAAAAGGTATGCCGTTAGCCATAATTACATCGAAAGCGCTCAATCTGTCAGTAGCAACAATCAAAAGTACATCTCCAAGGTCATAAATGTCGCGGACTTTGCCGCGCATCGGCTTGTAGCCATCAATTTTAGTTTGCAAAATAACTTTATTCATAAAACACCTCCTTGTACTACTTGCCCTGTCTAATCAGAAAATCCATATTTTTTTATAGCATTTCATTCTCGTAGATTCCTGAACCTGATTCTATTTGTCTTCCCGTTCGATTCGCAAATCCACATAACTGAAAACTTTTTTCTCTACCGCCCTAATATCCTCTGTATCCGGCAGAAAATCAACTAATTTTTCCAGTAATTTCCGCTGCCTGATACATTTGAATGTTGCGACAAAATTAATATCGTAAACCCAGCCGAGCGGCAGAATCTTCATATCGTTTAGCGTTTGCAGATTTTTATAATCAGTTCGTTTGCCCTTCAAAACATCATCAAGCAGTTCCTTTGAATAGCCCGGCTCATCCGGCAAATCCAGCTCAAGAGTAAACCCCTGCGGATTATCTCTGTATTGTTTGTAATATTCTATAATCACATACAATATGTCGATTTTGTCAGCATCCCTAATGAGCTTCGCAAACAGCTGACATTTTTCATCGAGATTTTTCGGCAGTTCCTTTGCCCCGTGAAATTTGACAGCTGTTTGTATAATATTTCTTTCTTCACTGTCGATTTGCTCAAGGATTTTTGTTCTTCGGAGAATTTCAGCTCCGAGCAGAGAATGATTACAGCTTTTCGGGTCGCTGTAAGTGCGGTATTTTGCGAACTGCTCGAAACGGCCAACGTCGTGAAAGAGGCCGATTACTTCACTTATGCGTTTTTGATTTTCATCGAATTTTAATTCTTCGGCGAGATAAAGCATTTCCTTTGCTGTTCGGCGGCTGTGGTCGTCTTTTAATTTTATGTTGGCATTTACTTTTTCATCATCGCCGTAAAAGCCGGCCACATATTCATCGAACCAGATTTTTAATTTTTCCAGCTGCTCTTGTTCCATAGTTTTTCCGCAAATTACGCAAATGCTTTTTCTTTGTGTTTTTACGGATTGCAATTATACTTGTTTTAGTAATAAATGAAAGCCAAAGGAGGATAATTATGCCGACTGTTAAGGATATTATTGTTAGAAAGCCAACTGAAGATGAAATTGCCGCCTGCAAAAAGTGGCCGATTTGGGAATGTGAGCCGAGTACATTTGACTGGACTTATACGCAGAAGGAAACCTGCCTTTTGATTGAAGGCGAAGTTACGATTACTGACAAGCAGGATTCGGTCAGTTTTGCAGCCGGCGATTTTGTTGTTTTTCCTGACGAGCTGGAATGCACATGGCAAATCAAGCAAGCCGTCAGAAAACATTATAATTTTGGATAATTTTGCCTCTGCTTTTAATTTTGTTTAATCGCTGATTACACAGATTAAAAAGGCAGAAATTTAGCCACAGAGGACACAGAGACCGCAGAGGTTTTTAGAACATAAAATTAGCCACGGATTACACTTATTTCACAGATTTTTGGGAGGAATTTTACGGATTTTGCCAAAACAAAAAAATGTGTTAATTCGTGGTTAAATAAGAAAGGCAGAAATTTAGTGGTTAGTCCCAGCACCCCTGCCCTGAGCGTACTCAAATGGATGTGGCTTGGACAATGTTTTATTTGTTCGCTGATTGCACGGATTTGTGTTTTTTATTTTTACTCAATCTTTCATTGCTCTAATTATCTTTTCTTTTTTTATCTCTGTGCACTCTGTGTTCTCTGTGTTCTCTGTGTCCTCTGTGGCTTTTTTTCTTTGTTACTTTATGTAATAGCCAGATACTCGCCAGATTCCATCTTTATCCAGCATAGGCGTTACGGTCTCGATTGCAGCTGATTTATTTTCAAATGAAGTATCGAATTCTAGAACTACATATTCACCGTCAGACGCACCAGGAAGTTGTCTGGTATAATTTTTTGATTTAACTTTTCTGGAAATCACTTTACCGAGCGGCCTGCGAACCGATTCAACTGATTTTTGAAATTGCTCTTTACCTACAACATTTTTTAAATATTCCGCTGCTTTTTCCCAGCTTTTGCTATAATCTGCATCATCAATAAGTTTCAGCCATTTTTTCGCGGAATCAATCGGCTCTTTCGGAACAAGGTCTTTCGTAACCGGTTCATCTTTATCCGTACGGCTTAACTTAAAGCTGTTTACAATCGAGTCAAATTCGCTCTTTGCCGATTCAAACTTATCTTTTTCAATTCGGAAAACAAACCAGTAAACCATCGATTCGCTGAGCAAATAACTGCGATACTCAACCATCGGTTTGTCTTTATCCTTATAATCAGCTACATAGCTAACTGTTGGTATCTCGGAAATAACATATTCTTTCCAGCTATCATCCCTGACATTATAAACATCGAAAAAGCCCTTAAGAGCCGACACATCACCAACAGCAATCTGACGCACAGAAGTGTCAGCCGGAATACCCCCTTGAGGAAACTCTGAGCCGATGAACATAGCCCATGCTTTCAATTTCGATGGCAGTAATTGCCAGGAAAACTTATATCTGCCCGGAGCCGGATTTTTGTAACACTGCCAGCCGACAGGAATCGTAATAGTTAGATTCAATTCTTCGTCTTCAATTATTTGCAGCTGTCCACTTTTTTCATTTTCACCTTTTCCTTCAACTTCTGTTTTTTCCGAATTGCCGGATTGCTGCTTGGCTTTTTCATTTATAGCTTTTGCTTTATCGAGTAAGTCCTGCGGTATTGGAGTTGGTTTGCCATCCTTGCCTTTTGTTGCAAATAAAATCACATAAGGCGCAGCTGGAATACGTGCTTTGGTTTGAAAATTTTTATAGCTTGGGCTGTTGATTCCAACCCAGTACACTCTACCCGGCTCCAGGTCAACCGGCAAACTACAAGTTGTTTTGCTTTGGTTGTAACGCGGATTACCGGTGGTTTTGGGATACGTATCTCCGCTGCCGCACCATGACCAGCTCAAATCCATCATCGGCTGGTCGAACATAACCTTTATCGATTTTAATCCCGGCGAAACATCATCAGTAAAAACAGCTGGCATAGTTCTAACAACCACCGGCTGAGAATTAACCAGTTCTGACTTCTGATTTTTCTGCTGCCTGCCCGCTATCCGCTGAACGCTATCTTTCGCTTTTGCCATTGGCAATAAAACTGCACCGAAAATTAGAACAGTAAGTAAACCCAAGATTCCCAGTTTCGCACTCTTTGGTATTGGTCTGTTTAACATTCTCTTAACCCTTCCTTTCAATGCACTCCTGGATTCCACAACACCAATTAATCGCAAACTCAAAGCCGGCCGCTTAAAAGCAAGCTTCGCCACATTTACTAACGTTTCCGGATATTGCTCAGCTTTTTCACCCATCGCAACCTGAACAGCTTCATCAACTGCCTGCTCACGAACCCTGCGAATTACAGCATTGGCCAGCCACAATAAAGGATTATAAAAATAGAAAATCTGCAAAAG
>JAGLNB010000151.1 GCA_023139715.1 Planctomycetota bacterium
GCGTACATTTCAATTCTATTCCGCCGAGCAATTCTTCGCCGTCTTTTTTAATAGTCGCAAGCCGTACTACTTTGCCATTAGCTGTTAAATGTTTAATCCCGCCAATCAAAGCTGTTTTTGAATTGCTCTTATTCTCAAATAAATCAGCTGTAATTTTCGGTGCGAGAAGCATATGCTTTTGCCAAATACCAGAATCATCGAGAAAACTAACCGAGCACAAACTGTCGCCCTCAAAAACAACTTTATTTTGTCTCGGCATAAATTCAGCTTTTTTACTGGCTGTTATTGTGACGGGAACAGCTGTTTCTTTTGCATTTCCCATTATGCCATTAGCGTAAAAAGTGATTTCCGATTTATCGCCTGCAACAACATCTCCGGTGGAGGCACAATAATTAATTTTTTCAGCAACAAGCGTAGTCTTTAACTGCTTGCTTTTAACTGGCTTATAATCGGTTTCGGAATCGATGATTTCGGTTTTGTATATTGCATCCATCGGCATAACAAAAATGCCATCATCACAGGTTAAAGAAACATTGACAAATTGTTGTTTGCCTGCCCTGAGCGAGGCAGGCCGAGTCGAAGGGGTGCTCGTTGTTTGTTGCTTGTTGTTTGCAGGAAATTGACTTGGCCTATCCGAATTTTCCTGCGGCTGATTTTTTGTTTTTGTACTTTTGTTTTCCTGTATATTGCTGATGGAAATTTCATTTGCAAAAATTGTTTGCTCGTCAGTATTAATAACAACATTTTTCCTTAACAAACATCTGTAACCGCCGCCGACTTGCATCGTTTGTTTGGCTTGACTTTCGATTTGCGGCGATTCTTCTTCTTTGGCCGATTGGGAAATGTTAACAGTTTTATTTTCAGATTGTTCAGCCGCAGCAGCTATTCTCAAATTCAAACTTTCGAGATGAGCGATTTTAAGCGATTCAAGGCGGCCTAACTCGTCATTATAAACAAGTTCCATACCCCGGCCAAACATTTGGGCATCAGGTGAAGTAAACTTGATTGGGCCTTCGGTGGAAAATGATGATTTTTCACTTAGAAAAATAATATCATCGAGATAGATAAAACTTTCCTTAATACTGCTATTATTTTCAGGCAGAATATGAATAACCACATTTCCAGTTAATGTGGCATCTTTTGGAATTGGCCTGCCTACCGCAGTTTCAACCTGTACACTACCGTTGTCAGCGGTTATGTAACAGGTGAAATTACGCCGAAAAACATTCATATACGGCTTTTCAATTTCCCACCTGTCTCCTTCTTCGTAGAGAAGTTTTTCAAAGCCAAACTCCCTGTCTATTTCTTTTCTTTCATTGAGATGTGTATATTTTGCTTTGCGGATGGATTCAAGCCCGACATCTCCAATCATTCCTATTTCGCCGCCGAATTCGTCATTAACATCTTCAATGAAATCTGTATCAGCTGATTTGATGTCCGTATCTATGTTAATTTTAGCAGTCTGATTTAAACTTGTCAGCAGATACACAACAAGTACAGCTGCAAATGAAATCAGCCAAACGTAAATTTTTCGTGACTTAAAATCCATAAATATCTTCTTTGGAAAATTTTTTATTCCGGCAAATACTTTTTTAGAAGCTGCTGCCATTGGCCGGTACTTTTCAGGATAAGTTCTATTACTTCCCGCACAGCCCCGCTGCCGCCATTATTTTTAGTTACGTAATCAGCATACTGCTTAACTTCATCGACTGCATTTGCAACAGCTGCTCCAAAACCGACATATTTTATCGGCGGCAAATCTGGCAAATCATCGCCAATATAAGCGACTTGTTCGGCAGAAAGCCCTAATTCCTCAAGCAGTTTTTTAAGGCCTCCGATTTTGTCAAGGCAACCCTGAATACAATTTTCTATTCCAAGTTGTTCGGCTCTTTGCTTTGTCGGCTCGGAAAATCTTCCGCTTAAAACAGCAACTTTTAATCCCGCTCTCTGCCACATTTTAATTCCATGGCCGTCAAGCGAGTTGAAAAATTTGGTTTCGCTGCCATCGTTGTTAATTACTATGGCTCCGTTTGTCAAAACGCCGTCAACATCCAAAACCAAAAGCTGTATATTTTTAAAATCTGTTTTTTTCATTTGTCAATTCAGCC
>JAGLNB010000152.1 GCA_023139715.1 Planctomycetota bacterium
TGGCCGGCTTGAATGGGAAAAAATTTATCCGGCAAAAGATAATCGAATTCATTATCAACGCCGGCTTCAAAGGCAACATTAACTATATGACCGCAGGACAAAACCTGCTCGCTCGACTCTTGGGAGGCAAATAAACTATTGGAATCGTATTTTCTCATAATCAGCAATAATTGTCGCAGTTTAGCAAGCCAGCGTCAAGCCAAAGTGTTTATCTTGAGTTTTGCACAAATCAGGCGTAAAATGGGAAAATATGGCGAAATTCAAATTAAACAGCAAATTCAAGCCAGCCGGCGACCAGCCGCAGGCAATCGGTGAACTAATACAGGGTTTGCAGAAAAACAAGAAATTCCAGACGCTAATGGGCGTAACAGGAAGCGGAAAAACTTTCACAATGGCCAACGTAATAGCCAAATTAAATCGGCCAGCTCTGATTATTTCGCATAATAAAACGCTGGCAGCTCAACTGTACGATGAATTCAAGGAACTGTTTCCTGAAAACGCAATCGAATATTTCGTCAGCTATTACGACTACTACCAGCCGGAAGCATATATTCCTCAAAGAGATATTTACATAGAAAAAGACGCATCGAAAAACGCTGACCTCGACCGACTGCGGCTTTCCACAACCACAAGTTTATCGACAAGAAGCGACTGCATAATTGTTTCCTCAGTTTCCTGCATTTTCGGGCTCGGTTCACCTGAAGATTACAAGGCAAGCGTTGTAGCTGTCCGCTGCGGAGATTACATTAAAAGAAACGAGCTGCTCGGAAAATTCGCCGATTTACAATACAAAAGAAACGATATCGACTTCCAAAGAGGTACATTCAGGGTTCGAGGCGATGTGGTTGAACTGCACCCGTCTTACGCATCCTTTGCAATTCGATTTGAATTCTTCGGCGATGAAATAGAAAAAATCAGCTACATAAATCCGATTTCCGCCCAAACACTGGCGGAGGAAACGCAGGTCTTTATTTATCCGGCTCAGCATTACATTATGCCGCAGGAAAAAATAGCCCCCGCAGTAAAAGGTATAAAAGCTGAACTGAAACAGCGGCTTAAAGAACTGAATCAAGAAGACAAACTCCTCGAAGCACAACGGCTGCAGGCAAGGACAATGTATGATGTGGAAATGATGCAGGAAATCGGGTACTGCAGCGGAATTGAAAATTACACACGCCATCTTTCAGGATTAAAGCCGGGAGCAAGGCCATATACGTTAATCGATTATTTCCCAAAGGATTTTCTATTATTCATCGATGAATCCCACGTTACAATTCCGCAGATTAAAGCTATGTGGGCCGGCGATAGAAGTAGAAAACAGGTTCTGGTTGACCATGGCTTTCGTCTGCCAAGCGCTATGGACAATCGGCCGATGAAATTTGAAGAATTCCAGGAAAGCTGGGACAGCGTTACATTTGTTTCCGCTACGCCTGGCCCATTTGAAATGGAAAAATGTGATAATGAGGTCGTTGAACAAATCATTCGGCCAACCGGACTAATCGACCCGGAAATTTTTGTGCATCCGGCCAAAAAACAAATTCCGCATTTATTAGAACAAATCGAAAAACGTGTAAAAGTAAAAGAAAAGATACTTGTTACAACGCTGACAAAACGGATGGCTGAAGATTTGGCGGCTTTTATTACAAAAGCTGGTTTCAAGTGCCAGTATCTGCACAGCGGAATCGATACGCTTGAAAGAATCAAAATACTTCATAACCTGCGAAGCGGTGAATTCGATGTTCTTGTTGGAATAAATCTTTTAAGGGAAGGACTGGATTTGCCGGAAGTCTCAGCTGTCGCAATTCTCGATGCAGACAAAGAAGGATTCCTGAGAAGCCAGACATCTTTGATACAAACTATCGGAAGAACAGCAAGAAATATCAACGCAGCTGTCTTTATGTACGGCGACAGAATCACGAATTCGATGCAAAAAGCTATTGACGAAACGCAAAGACGGCGTAAAATCCAGTTGGAATATAATAAAAAACACAATATTAAGCCGGAAACAATAAAAAAAGAAATCCGAAAAGGCCTGCTCGAACAGGTAAAGGCCAGAGGCACCGCTCAAAAGGCAGTGAAGTTAAATAATAATGAATACGAAAAAGTCGAAATGGTCAGCCAACTCGAAAAGGAAATGTTTCGGGCAGCTGAAATACTCGATTTTGAAAGAGCAACTGCTCTGCGAGACAAGCTGAAAGAGCTAAAGGATTTGCCGCAATTGTCCAACTTCAAAAAAGATAAAATGAAAAAGAAAGTGAGAAAAAAATGAAACAACTCAACATCGCTGAAGCAATGCCACTCATAAAAATGGCAGTCGAAGAGGACCTCGGTAGAGGCGACATGACCAGCGATTTATTCTATAAAGATGACGGCATAACAAAAGCAAACATAATCTCAAGAGAAGAAATTATCGTTTGCGGAACGGCTATCGTTGAAGCAATTCTCGCCTGCTACGATAAAAAACTGAAACTTAAAATACATGTAAATGACGGCGAAAGAATTCACATCGGCGGAAAAATCGCTACGATTACAGGGCCACTATGTTCAATGCTTACCGCTGAAAGAGTTGTGCTGAATTTCCTTCAGCGATTAAGCGGAATAGCTACAACTACAGGGAAATACGTACAAGCTATCAAGGGTACAAAAGCAAAAATTTACGACACCCGCAAAACCACGCCCGGCTGGCGAATCCTGGAAAAATACGCCGTGAGATGTGGAGGCGGACATAATCACCGAATCGGATTGTATGATGGGATTCTTATTAAAGACAATCACTTGGCTCAGCTCGGAAGAAATTTCTATCCAAAATTAAAAAAAATAATTGCACAAGCAAGAAAAACAAAAGGCGTTAAATTTGTGGCTGTGGAAGTTGACCACGTTGACGACCAGCTGAATCACGTTTTGGGAATCGAAGGCATAGATATTGTGTTACTCGACAATATGGGGCAATGGCAATTGAAGCATGCCGTGGATATGAAAAATGCGATGAAAACAAAAGGTAAAAAACCCCTGCTTGAAGCATCGGGAAATATAAACCTGCATACTGTATCAGCTATTGCACGTTGCGGAATCGATAGGATTGCCATCGGAGCCATTACACATTCGGCTATGGCTGTGGATATTGGACTCGACAGGTAAAAAGTGATTATGCAAAAAAACGCTCGGCTTGACCCTGACGAAATTGCGGCAAATCTTAAAACTGAACGCAT
>JAGLNB010000153.1 GCA_023139715.1 Planctomycetota bacterium
CCAAGATTTACGGTGATGGTATGTTCTCGTTGTGAAACAATTCTGGCCGCCTTTTTTGCATCAAATTTTCTCGGCGAACCATTACTAAAAACAGTTAGAGAATCAAGTTTACACGACAACTTTTTCAGATTTAATTTTACCTGCGAAGAACCCACTGCACAAATAATTCTGCCCCAATTGGGGTCAGCTCCGTTTACAGCACATTTAACCAGCGAATAATCAGCGATGGCTCTCGCAGCTTTTACGGCCTCTGATTTCGTAGCTGCACCCCCCACAATCACCTTAAACATTCGAGTTGCACCTTCCGCATCCATAGCCATCTGACGAGCAAGGTCATCGCATAAATCAGCCAACGCCGCTGCGAATTTTTTATAGCGAGGACATTGACTCGTTATTGGCCGATTTTCAGCTTGTCCGGAAGCGAGAATTATCGCCGTATCATTAGTACTCTGATGGCCGTCAACCGTGAGTTTGTTTAAGGAATTACCAATCGCCTCTTTCAGTGCCCTGCCAAGCAGCGATTTGGTTATAGCTGCATCTGTCGTAATAAAGCAGAGCGTCGTTGCCATATTTGGAGCGAGCATACCGGCTCCTTTTGTCGTGCCAGCTATGATGATTTTTTTGCCGGATATTTCTATTTGGCGAACGGCTTGTTTTGGCTTTGTGTCGGTCGTCATTATCGCTTTTGCAAAATCAAGACCGGCTTTGCGAGAAGCTGAAAGTTTTTCCGCTGCTTTTGAAATGCCTTTTGAAACCTTTGCAATTGGCAACTGCTCACCAATAATTCCCGTTGACGCAACCAAAACATTTCGTAATGCGTAATGCGTATTGCGTATTGCGTTTAACGATTCGGCTGCTTGCTCACACATTTTTTTTGCATTTGCAATTCCGGTTTTTCCCGTGCAGCAATTGGCATTTCCTGAGTTGGCTACTATTGCTGAAATTTTACTGCTTTTAATATTTTCTCTGCTTATTTGAACCGCAGCTGATGTGATTTTATTTGTTGTAAAAACTGCTGCTGCTTTTGCTCCGGCGGGACAAAAAATCAAGCCGAGGTCAGCTTTGCCGGATTTTTTAATGCCGCAACTAATTCCAGCTGCCAGAAAACCTTTTGGAGATGTTATGGTATTATTTTTCATACTTCGATTTTAGAGCAGTTTAATTTTTCATGTTCGCTTTATGCCTGTTGCTGCTTCGGCTGGCGGCATCAGAAATA
>JAGLNB010000154.1 GCA_023139715.1 Planctomycetota bacterium
GGAAAGATTGCTCAGCCGCTTCGAGTAGCTATTTGCGGAAACACGGTCAGTCCGCCAATTTTCGAATCGGTTAATATGCTCGGCAAAAAAAACACCATAGATAGAATAAACATTACATTAAAAATGTTCAAAAATTCAAAGGAGATTTAAAGTGTCATTACTTGTAAACGGCTCAATTGGAATTGATACAGTAAAAACGCCTTTCGGAGTAAGCGAAAATTGTCTCGGCGGTTCAGCCATATATTTTAGTATGGCAGCCAGCTTCTTTGCTCCCGTTAGATTCACAGGAGTGGTAGGAAACGATTGCCCATTCGACCTGGCAAAAACTTTTGCCGGCAGAAATGTTGACCTGGCCGGTCTTGAAGTCCGCAAAGAAAGCAAAACCTTTCGCTGGTCCGGCTCCTATAAAGGGTCTATGAACGAAGCAACCACAGAAGCCGTGGAATTAAATGTGCTCGCCGAGGAGCCGCCGAAAGTTCCGGCTGCCTACAAGGACAGCCAGTTCGTATTTCTTGCAAACACCAATCCGGCTATTCAGCAGCAGATTCTCCAGCAAATCGACGAACCGGTTTTCACGGCAGTTGATACGATGAACTACTGGATTGAAAATAATCTAAATGACCTGAAAGCCCTGCTTGCAAAAATCGACTGCCTTATAATAAATGAAGACGAAGCAAGAATGCTGGCAAACGAAGCCAACCTTATCTGCGCCGCTGATGCGATTTTGGATATGGGCGTAGAAGTCATTGTAATTAAAAAAGGCGAATCCGGCTCAATCGTAAGTGCCGTCAGTGGAGAGCGATTTGCTTTGCCCGCCTGGCCGTCAGTTGAAGTTAAAGACCCCACCGGAGCCGGCGACTGTTTTGCCGGAGCTATGCTCGGCTATCTTGCAAGCGTTAATCAGGCAGATTTCGAATCATTGAAAACAGCTGTCGCTTACGGAACAGTAGCTGCTTCGTTTTCGATTTCGGATTTCTCACTAAAGGGCATCGGCTCGGCAAGCAGAGAAATGCTCGATGCCAGATTGCAGGAACTGAAAAAACTAACACAATTTTAATCGCCAAAAGTGAAGCAAAAAATACGAGATACCCTTCGACAAGCTCAGGACAGGCAAACAATGCGATGCTTCATAGCTATAGACGTTAGTAAAAAAATCAAAAGTAAAATAGCCAATTTGCAGCAGAAATTACAAGAGCAATTAAAAATTCAGAACCCAGAAATTAAACCTTATACAATTAATTGGGTCGAATCCGGCTCGATACATCTTACATTAAATTTTCTCGGCAAAGTTAAGGATAATTTAATCGGTCAAATTTGCAATGCAGCCAAAGAAGTTGTCAGCCGGCACAAAAATTTCTATTTGGATATTGAATCAGTTGGTTTTTTCGGCGGTAAAAGCGCAAAAGTTTTGTGGGTGGCCGCTGGTGAAAAAAGTTCCGAACTGCTGAAATTGCAAAACGACCTGGCCGAAGAGCTGGAAAAACTCGGCTGGCCAGGAGAGCCGAGGAAATTCGCAGGACATTTGACGCTTTGCAGGATAAAAAATTCCCAGGCAGGCATAGAATTGGCCAAAATAAGCGAAAATTACAAAGAATTGAAACTTGGAACTTTTCTCGCAGATTCGGTCTCGATTTACCAAAGTCAATTGACATCCAGCGGTGCTGTCTATAATATGTTAGCAAGCTATAAACTAAGTTAAAAGCGGAAAACTTAAAACCCAAAATTAGGAGTGTGTGGAGATGGCAAAAACGAAAAAAGCAGCGAAGAAGACGAAACAAGAGGTAGAACCGTTAAAACCAAAGGGGACAGCTAAACAAGATGCCCTTGAACGCGTAATATCCCAAATCGAAAAGCAATACGGCCAGGGAGCTATTATGCAGATGGATGAGCGTCATTACGCCAAAGTCGCCGGCATACCAACCGGTTCTCTCTCGCTCGACATTGCCCTTGGCGGAAAAGGCATACCGCGAGGCAGAGTTACAGAGATGTTCGGGCCGGAATCTTCTGGCAAAACCACGCTTGCTCTTCACGTGATTGCAAATGCTCAAAAGGCAGGCGGAATAGCTGCTTTTATTGATGCAGAACACGCACTTGACACAACATGGGCAAAACGGCTCGGCGTAGATGTGAGCAGTTTGCTCGTCAGCCAGCCGGACACCGGTGAACAGGCACTGGAAATCGCCGAAATGCTGATACGCTCAAATTCAGTTGACGTAATAGTTATCGATTCGGTTGCAGCTCTAACTCCGGCAGCTGAGCTTCAGGGCGAAATGGGCAGCAGTCATATGGGTCTGCAGGCACGGCTGATGAGTCAGGCGATGCGAAAATTGACAGCTGTAATAAATAAGAGCAAAACTTCTCTCATTTTTATAAACCAAATCAGAATGAAAATCGGCGTGATGTT
>JAGLNB010000155.1 GCA_023139715.1 Planctomycetota bacterium
ACATCCGAACTCAATAACAAAACCGACAATGCTTTTCGAGTAATAGCCGACCACATTCGCACATTGGTTTTTGCAATAGCTGATGGTGCTACACCTTCCAATGAAGGCCGCGGCTACGTAATTCGCAGAATCCTCCGCCGAGCTGCCCGATTCGGCAGAGAGCTCGGATTAAAAGAGCCGTTTCTTTATAAACTCAGCTCAACTGTAGTAGATATGATGGGCGAAGCGTTTGGCGAAATAAAAGAAAGGAACGATTACGTATCTTCAGTAATCGAGTCGGAAGAAGTTGGCTTTGGCAGAACGCTGGAAAAAGGCATAGACATTTTCACTTCCGCAGCCGAGCAAGCAGAAAAACGGGCAGCAGGCAATGAGACGCAGGGCACGATTAGCGGCCAAGATGCTTTCCAGCTTTATGATACGTATGGTTTTCCGCTGGACTTAACAGAATTGATGGCAAAGGAACGGGAGCTTAAAGTCGATACGAAAAAATTTGAAGAACTAATGGCTGAGCAAAAAAATCGAGCCCGCTCGGCGCAAAAAAATTCATCAATAGCAAACCTGCTCGGCTCAGTTTCTCTTGAAATTACCGATGATTTGCAAAAGTACGAAACCGATAATTGTCAAACAACCGTTGCAAATATAATAGATACTTCAAATAAGCCGGGCTTAGTAGTTGATAAAATCAGTTCGGATTCAAAAGACGGCGAACTTGGCCTGGTTCTAAAGGAAACCTGTTTTTACGCCGAGTCCGGCGGACAGGTTGGCGATTGCGGAATAATAAAATCATCGAGCGGTGAATTCGCCGTGGAAACAACTGAAAAATTCGGCCAATCCATAATCCACTGGGGCAAAATTGTTAATGGCTCAATTGCCGCCGGCCAAAAAGTTTCAGCCGCCGTAGATAAAAATCGCAGCGAGAGCCAAAAAAATCACACGGCAACTCACCTTTTGCAGTGGGCGCTGCAGAAAATATTCGGTGAATCAATAGCTCAGCAAGGAAGTATGGTTTGTCCTGATTATTTACGATTTGATTTTACCTGCCCGAAGGCATTGAGCGCAGAAGAAATCAAAAAAGTTGAAAATCTTGTGAGAGAAAAAATCGCAGAAGATTTACCTGTCACTTGCTCGACGCTGGCGAAAAGTGAAGCTGAAAAACTCGGAGCAATGGCTCTGTTTGGCGAAAAATACGGCGACGAAGTTCGAGTCGTTGCAATCGGAGCTGACGATGAAAATAAAATCAGTGAAGCGTTCAGTAAGGAATTTTGCGGCGGAACCCACATCGATAGAACCGGCTCAATTGGCAATTTCAAAATAATCAAGGAAGAGAG
>JAGLNB010000156.1 GCA_023139715.1 Planctomycetota bacterium
AGAATCGAAAAATTATTAAATGATTTGAAAGCTGAAAAGAAAAGAGCGAAAAGTTCATCCGGCAATGCGCAGGACGAAACAATGGCCGAAGCAAAATCAGCTTTGGAAAAATGCGAAGTGCTTGGCAAAACTTCGATAGTTACAGTTCATCTTTCAGCTGCTTCAATTGAGCAGGCAAGAACAGCGATTGATATGTTAAAAAAGAAAGCCGAATCAGCTGCTATTGTTCTTGGTTTTGCTGAAGCTGAAAAAGTTACACTGCTTTGCGCAGTTACGGATGATTTAATTAAAACCGGCTTAAAAGCCGGCGATATTATAAAGCAGATTGCACCAATTGTTGACGGTCGCGGCGGCGGTCGGCCGCAGATGGCCCAGGCAGGCGGAAAAGAGCCGGAAAAAATCGATGACGCTCTGACCGAAGCTGCAAAAATCATAAAAGAAAAGTTAGCAAATAAATAATCAGCGAGTTAAGTAAAAACTACTTTTTTTGTTGTCGGATTTCAATACTCTTTGCGTGAGCGTCAAGCCCTTCTGTTTTTGCAAGACGGATAATATCCTTACTACTTTTAGTTAATTTCCTTTTCTTATATTCGATAATGCTTGTCGCTTTTATAAAATCGTTGGAGCTTAGAGCACTTGCAAATCTTGCTGTCGTTCCCGTTGGCAGAGTATGGCTTGGCCCAGCCCAGTAATCACCGACAGCAACCGGCGAATAATCACCAATAAAAATCGCTCCTGCATTTTTAATTTCGTCAGCAATTTTTCTACTCTGCTCGCCGCATTGAATTTCCAGATGCTCGGAAGCAAAGATATTTGCTGACCTAATAACATCATTCATATCTTCAAACACAACAATTTTGCTGAATTTCCCCAAGCATTCGATCGTTTCATCTTTACGTTTCAATTGTTGTATCTGTTTTTTAAGTTCTTCAAGTGTTTTTTCTGCAATCTCCTGTGAATCTGTAAATAAAACGGAACTGCCGGGGGCGTGTTCAAGCTGACTTAACATATCAGCTGCTGCGTATGCCGGATTTGCATTGTCGTTTGCAATTATTAAAACTTCACTTGGCCCGGCTATTGAATCAATACCAACAATACCAAATACTATTCTTTTTGCTGTCTGCACCCACTTATTACCCGGTCCAACAATCTTATCAACGCATACAATGGTTTCAGTACCAAATGTCAAAGCAGCCACTGCCTGAACGCCACCTATTCGATAAACCTCATCAATTTTTAATTCATGGCAAACAGCAAGAATTACGGGGTGAATTGTGCCTTTGCACCTTGGCGGTGAAACAACGACAATCTCTTTTACGCCAGCTACCTGTGCCGGTACAGCGCACATTATAACAGTAGATGGCAGCGGAGCCGATGCCCCCGGAACACAAATACCAACTCTTTCTATTGGTGTATATTTTATTCCCGTGTGTTTGAAATTTCCGATAAAAATTTCCTGCTGGTATTTCCTTACATTCTTAATTGATTTGCGAATCGCTCCCAATAAATCCTTGTCGATTTGGTTGTGAGCTTTTTCCAATTCCTCTTTTGGAATCCTGAATTGTTCAGGAGTCAACTCAACATCATCAAATTCTTTTGTAAACTTTGCTACATCACTATCTTTATTTTTCAATACAATTTTTGCTATTTTTTTGGCCTCATCACTTGCCGGATCAAATGCAGCTGCAGAGTATAGTTTTCCTCTAATCTCCATCCATTTTTCTTCAAAATCCGGTTGGGTATATGAAATCAGGATTTGGTTTAAGTCGTTTGCCATTTTTAAATCTTTATATTATTAATTTCCAAAATTGCCGTAGCTGTAAGAACGGGTTGCCCTTTGCAGTAACAAGTAATATTCGCCCTTGTATCTTGTAACGATTCCAGCTGCTTTGAATTTCAATCTGTCCGGCCAGACCGCCTGCTGCTGCTCGGTGAGGTCAAGAATTTCGCCTTTCAAAAGTGGAAAGGAAATCTCCGAAAGATTGCGGCCAAGAGCATCGAGAACAAATCGCATCTCGCCGTCAGTTTCGCAAATAAAGCCGGTTCTATCGACCAGCATTGAATCCTGTTTTAATTCGAGTCCGGCTTCCAGCTCCTCGACCTGAATAATTTTTCGCCGTGTCAGCTTTGCAACTATTTCTTCAGGTATTTCCAGAATATCGTTCGACTCATTTACTGCCACTTTATCGCTCTGCGCAGAATTGGGGTCATCGACCGCCTCTGGCTCACTGATAGGCAGAAAGTAAATCGGGAATATAAAATTCTTATCTCGATACGTTGTGATTTTGCCCCACAGCCGATAGTTTTTTGCTTTCCGGCTGTTTGCATCAGCAATTATTTTTTCCAAGGCCGACGATTTCAGCAGTTCAACTTCAACGCCGGATTTAATCGCAACTCGATCGTCATTTATATCTTCTTCAAATTGGAAAAAGTATTTACCATTGCCGGCGGCTACAGTCAATTTGCCATCAACTCCGGACAAAACAAAGCCATCGCGCAAAGCCGTTGTGCGAGCGAGAACAGCATCGCTCAAAAGAAACACCAAAACAAATACGGCAATTTTTTTATTCATTTTTTTTCTTTGTGTAATTCAATAAACCGGCTGCGAGCAAAATTTCTCTGTCTCTTTGCGACAAATCCAGTTTGCAAACGATTTCATATTTGCCGCTTTTTTCTGTGATTTTAATTTCGTTTTTATTTTTTACCGCTTCAATTAAATCAGCAATTTCAAGCTGGTCGCCCTGCTCGATTTTATCGTAATCAGCGGCTCGGACAAATTCAAGTGGAACAATACAAAAATTAATAAGATTGGCCTTGTGGATTCGCTCAATACTCTTTGCCAGCACCACTCGAACGCCAAGATACATAGGACAAAGTGCGGCGTGCTCTCTCGATGAGCCCTGTCCATAACTTTGGCCAGCTACTATTACGCCTGCAATTTCTTTTTGTTTTAATTCAAGTCCGCACTCGGCAAAAGTTTTTTCGCCCGGCTCATTAAAACAATTGAAAACAACTTTTGCATACTCCGGCACATTTGAACGCAGCTTTAAAAAACCGCCAGCCGGCATAATGTGGTCGGTCGTGATTTTATCGCCGCATTTAAGAATTACGTCTGCATTAAATTTATCCGGCAGCGGCTTTGGCGATTCGGGAACAACAATCGTATCAGCTCTTATTACTTTGGCCTTTTTCGCATCTTTTTCGCTTAGCGGTTTTTCGACCATACTATCGTCAATGGCAAATTCATCTGCCTGGATTATTTCTGCCAATTCCAATTCTCTTGGGTCGGTGATTTTTCCAGCCAGTGCTGAAGCAACTGCCGTTTGGGGGCTAACCAAATACACGCTGTCATTTTTCGTTCCGCTTCTTCCGGCAAAATTTCTATTGAATGTTCGCAAACTAACCGTTCCATCGGCTGGTGAAAAACCCTGGCCAATACACGGGCCGCAGCTGGATTCGAGAATTCTTGCGCCAGCTGAAACCATATCCGCCAATGCTCCATTTGCAGCGAGCATATTCAGAACTTCTCTACTTCCAGGAGCAATCGCAAACTCAACCATATTATTTATACGTTTGCCCTTCAATACTTTCGCTACGAGCATTAAATCGGCAAAGCTGGAATTTGTGCAGCTGCCGATTACTACCTGCGATACTTTGGCTCCTGCAAGTTCGGCTATCGTTTTGACATTATCCGGTGAAGATGGACAAGCGGCCATTGGCTCTAATTCGTCGAGTTCGATTTCGATTACTCGGTCATATTTTGCATCTACATCTGCGGAAATCGGCTGATAATCTTTTTCTCTTTTTTGTGCAGTGAGAAATTTTCTCGTTTGCTCATCACTTGCAAAAACGCTGGCCGTTACGCCAAGCTCAGCTCCCATATTTGTAATGGTTGCCCGCTGCGGAACTGATAAAGTTCTAACTCCCTCGCCAATATATTCCACTGCCCAGCCGACATTGCCTTTGGTAGTAAGAATGCTCAGTAATTTTAATATAACATCTTTTGCAGCTACGCCTTTTTGCAGTTTGCCGGTTAATTTTACACCGATTACTTTTGGATTTGTCAGATAAAACGGGCCGCCGGCCATAGCAACTGCTACATCCAAACCGCCGGCTCCAATTGCGAGCATTCCAAGAGCGCCGCCAGTGGGCGTATGCGAATCACTGCCGAGCAGTGTCGCTGCCGGCCGGCCAAACCGCTCAAGATGAACTTGATGGCAAATACCGTTTCCAGCTCGCGAGTGGTAAACGCCGGATTTTGCAGCTATCGTCTGCAAATACAAATGGTCGTTGTGGTTTTCCGGCCCGAACTGGCTCATATTGTGGTCAATGTAGCTGACCGACAAATCAGTCTTAACCCTGCCTGCAGCCATTGATTCAAACAGCAGAAAAACCGTTGTTCCAGTTGCATCCTGAGTTAGCGTTTGGTCAATACGTATGCCAATCTGTTCGCCAGCTGCCATTTCGCCATCGACTAAGTGAGCGGAAATTATCTTGTGTATTAATGTCTGACCCAATTTTATACTCCGAGAATTAAAGGCCATTTACTTTAACACAAATGCTGCTCAAAGACAAATCTGATTTCAGCTTAATTTTGGTTTGCCGGATTTTTAGAAAATAGGTTTTGCAAGTAAAATCAGGGTATAAAAAAAGCTGGCCCCACTAAAAAGCAAGGCCAGCTATAATCAACCAAAAACAAAGCTATAGTTAATTAACTACTTATTACGGATTATTATCTTCATTAACCAACCATGCATCCCTGTCACTCTCTGGACCCCAACAAGAAGTTCCTACAGTATACTCTGTGTTTGCAGTGTCAAGCTGAATCTCACAATCAGTCGGAGTGGCATTTGGCCAGTATTTATAGATGTTGTCATTTTCAATACCAACATTTGGATATTTCTCCCAACTCACGTGAGTATCAAGGAAGAGAACATTTTGTCCCTCAAAGTTATGACATGCCGAATTTTCTTTTCTCTCTCTGTCAACATAGCCACCAGCCTCAGTACATGTTGCATCGGTAAGGTCTGCATCACTCTTATCGCGACGAGCCCAAGCATTCTTCTCGTCAAAGCAAGGGTTTCTGTCCGCACAAACCGGGCTTGCCGAATTGCTCGCTGATGTAAGTGGGTACCCAGCCTGAGCTGCCGGCCCATTAAGGGGTATCTGATAGGCATAACTGCAAAATTCATGCGGCATACCTTGGGTGGGGTGGCCACCGAAATCCCATGGGTCGGTGTATTCAATCGTAGAAGGAAGGCCAGTAAAATCAGTAAATAGAAACTTTTTTACGCCGTTATCACCCTTGCAGATAAACTGCCCTGACTGTACTTCAGCATATTTGACGAGAAGGTACAAACAGGATGTAATAGTTGCCGGAGCTCCCGAAGTACCACCAAAAGCCGCAGCTGGGTCTTCCTTATACCAGCTTTGTAGTTTACCGTCAGTGTCCCACTGACTTCTTCTGCCGCCGGCACGCGGCAAATCTCCATCGTTCTCGTTGGCATATATCATCATTGCTTTGCCAATACCAGAGAGATTTGCTCCGCACACAATCCTGTTTGCCAGCTGCCGCACCTTGGTCAGCGTTGGCATTAGAATACTCATTAAAAGAGCTATGATTCCAATAACCACTAAAAGCTCAACCAGTGTAAAACCTTTCCGTTTCATGATCTTTTCTCCTTTATCATTTTTGGATTTGCCAGCCGCTTTTGGCTTAGCCGTATTTTCTTATCAAATAATTGCATTTGTTTCCACACAGAAACAGTTTCAACTTTACGCAAATCCATTCGATTAACTATTTTTTTGCCTAAAACGGCTGTTTAATTCACAAAGCAACTTGAATCTTGCCAGACAAGCATTTACAATAAACAGCGACAGTTAAGATGTTTTCCGTTCGCAACTACTGCACAAAACCCACAACATTGCGGAGCCGGAAAATTCGGCCAATAAAGCCGGGCAGGTTTAAGAAATGAATAGACACTAAATATATAATTACGTTACTTATTATGATAAAACTTTCAAACCTGCCTGCCTATCGTAATGTTAGCACAAAAGCTCTCTGCCTTCAAGTAAATTTCGTCAATTTGGCTGACTTTCTAAAGTTTTTAAAGGATTAATTTCATATTTTTTTTGAATATTTTTGCTAATAAATCCGAGATTTAAATCTATGAGTCCTAGAAAAGTTCCTGAAAGCATAAAAAAACGCTTAAAAAAGCACCACCAAGAGCATCTTCTAACCTTTTGGGAGCAATTAGGGCCCGACCAGCAGCAGGATTTACTCCGGCAAATTGAGGACTTGGATTTTTTAAAAACGGACGCTTGCGTAGAGGATTTCATCAAAAAAGCAGCTTCTGCCTCAATTCCTGCTGATTTTACCGCTGCCCCATTTTACAGCAACTCGCCCTGCGGGGCCGAGCAACAGCAAAAATACGCCGAAGCCATCAAGCTGGGCAAACAACTAATATCATCTGGAAAAGTAGCTGCTTTCGTAGTTGCCGGCGGTCAGGGAACTCGGCTCGGATTAGATGGGCCAAAAGGAAATTTCCCAATAAGCCCTGTCAAAAATAAGACCTTATTCCAGATTTTCGCTGAGACGATTTTGGCGGTTTCAAAAAAGTATAACGCTGTCTGCCCCTGGTACATTATGACCAGCCCGCTGAATCACAGTGAGACAGTGGAAATTTTTAAAAAGAATAATTACTACGGCTTAAATCCAGACGATATTTTTATATTCCAACAGGGCACATTTGCCAACTTCAGTTTCGATGGCAAAATTCTTCTCGCGGACAAAGACAAAATAAGCGTTTCTCCCGATGGCCACGGCGGAAGTTTGAAAGCACTGCATCGCAGCGGAGCTTTGAAAGATATGAAAAAACGCGGAGTGGAATTTGTCAGTTATTTCCAAATCGACAATCCACTTATAACTATTTTCGACCCGCTGTTTATCGGCTTGCACGCCCTTGACAATTCCCAAATATCTTCAAGGGCCGTTATAAAAGCCGGCCCAGAGGAAAAGGTTGGCAGTTTTTGCATTGCGGATGGAAAAATAATGGTTATAGAATACAGCGATTTGCCCACCAAGCTAGCCTGCCGTCGCAATCCTGACAATTCGTTGGTCTTTGGCCTTGCGAGCATTGCTATTCACATTATAAATCTTGATTTCATTGAGCAATTAAACGCAAAGGGCCTCTCCGAATTGAAAGCATCCATGTTTTCAAAACGGCATCGGGAACCTTCGCATCCTGCTTCGGTTTCACTGCCGCTGCATAAAGCTGTAAAAAAGATTCCGCATCTTGATTGTCACGACAATTTTATTGTGCCGACCGAGCCAAACGGCATAAAACTGGAAAGTTTTATTTTTGATGCTTTGCCGCTTGCTTCGCGGTCGATAATTCTGCAAACACTTCGAGGCGAAGAATTCGGGCCGGTCAAAAACGCTTCCGGTTTCGATAGTGCCCAAACTGCAAAAGAGATGATGATTTGCCGTGCCGCCAGCTGGCTCGAATCAGCCCGCGTTTCTATCCCACGAAAGCCGGATGGCTCAATTGATTGTGTTATTGAAATAGCTCCAGGTTTCGCTCTTGACAGAGATGATGTAAAAGCAAAGCAAAATCAGATTTGCAAAATCGCCGCTGGTGATAAAGTTTATCTCAGCTAAAACTGCTCATGTTTCGTGCAATCCCAAATAAGCTCAAAAATCGAGATTGCTTCGCTTCGCTCACAATGACAAAATAGATTCCTAAAAATCAGTGTAATCTGTGAAATCAGCGATTAAACAAAAATAAATTCCATTTCACACTATCATCATTGCATCGCCGTAAGAATAAAAACGGTATTTATTTTCTATTGCGTAATTGTAAGCAGCAAAAACATTTTCAAGGCCGGCAAAGGCAGCAACCAATGCAATCAATGTCGATTTCGGCAGATGAAAATTCGTTATCATAGCATCAATAATTTTGAATTTATAGCCGGGCTGAATGAATAATTGCGTTGTTCCGCTGCCAGCTTTGAGCCGTGAATCTTCAGCGGCTGTTTCCATCGCCCGAACCGAAGTTGTGCCGACAGCAATTACGCGATTTCCTTTATTTTTCGCTGCATTTATTTTCGCTGCATTTTCCTTGTCAATACTGAACCACTCCTTATGGATTTCGTGCTGGTCGAGGTCATCGACTGTAACCGGCTTAAATGTGCCGGCTCCCACGTGCAGTGTAATATTGACAAAACAGATTCCGGCTTTTTTCAG
>JAGLNB010000157.1 GCA_023139715.1 Planctomycetota bacterium
TCCTGCGGAGACTTTCTCAGCCGGTATCTCTTTGGATCTTTTTCAATTTCAAGTTCTTCAATATTTCTGCTGTCAGCATCGACCTTAATATCAGGCAGTACTTTCCTGCCCTCATAATCATCCCTGTGAGCAAACTCATATCCAGCGGCAATCGTTGTCATTCCAATCTCAGAAAAAAGATTCTGATAATGGTGTGCGCGCGAACCACCGACAAAAATCATTGCCAGTTTTCCTTTGGTTTTCGGCGTTATCTCTTTCTGAGCCTTCAGTACTGCGGGCATTTCTTCTGCGATCACTTTTTCGACCAGGTCAATAAGTTCCTTGTCGCCGAAATACTTCGCAATTTCCCTTAACGATTTTGCTGTCGCGCCTGCCCCAATAAAGTTTACCTTCAGCCACGGTATGCCAAACTTCTTTTCCATCATACCAGCCACATAGTTAATTGAGCGATGACACATAATGAGATTAAGGTCAGCAGTATGTGAATTAGCAAACTGATCGATACTTGAATTTCCGCTGTAGGTAGAAATCAGAGTAAGGCCGCATCGCTTGAACAAGTCCTCAATCAAAAACGCATCTCCGCCGATGTTGTACTCTCCAAGCAGGTTAATCTTAAATTTACCATCTTTCACCGTGTCATCGAGTCCGACCACGTGTTTGAAAATCTGATTGTTGGCAATGTGGTGGCCGGCCGACTGGCTCACACCTTTGTATCCCTCACAGGAAAAACCAAAGATGTTAATACCAAGTTTTTCTTTCATTTCCCTTGCCACAGTATGAACATCATCACCGATTAAACCAACCGGACAGGTGGAAAATATACCTATGGCCTTTGGATGAAAGATATCGTATGCCTCCTGAATCGCTGTTCTCAGTTTTTTCTCACCGCCAAAAACAATGTTGCTATCCTGCATATCTGTTGAGAAACAATAGGGCATAAAATTGTCGCCGTCAGGGCCTGGTCGAGTTTGGTTGCGTCGTGTAGCCCAGCTAAAAAAACCGCACCCGATAGGGCCGTGTGTAAGGTTAAGAATATCCCTTGTGGGCCCAAGCACCACTCCCTTGCACCCGGCATAACAGCATCCGCGCTGAGTAATAATCCCTGGAATAGTCCTTACATTTGACTGAATTTCCTGGCCTGTTTCCGGGTCATTGAGTACCATTGACTTGTTTCGCTTTTTGGCAACCTTTGCCGGATACTTTTTAAGAATATCCTCTTTGATAGTATTTGGCTCTAATGGTTTTTTAATCTTTTTCATAATTATACTCCTGAAGAATCAAGAACACTTCCACCTGATTCTCCCTTTACAATTTCGCCTGTTCTTACTCTTGTAGCTTCTAAAATAGGCATCACAAAAATTTTACCATCCCCGGAATTGCCGGTTTGATTCACATCAATTATGGCCTTAACTGTTCTTTCTACAAAGTCATCCGAGACAATCACCGTAATAAGTCTCTTAGGCACAAGTCTTGGCCCCTGCCCAAGCTGGCTAATTGCTTCAGGGTAACCATCTTCAGCGCCGTGAAGCACACGGTAGTCCACCATTCCTTTTCCTCTGCCAAGAACTTTACCTGTAGCGGTAAAGGATGTTATCCCCGCGGCATTAAGCGCCCTCTTGGTTGCATTTACCTTATTTATACGAATCATTGCCATAATTTCTTTCATATCTTAGTCCTCGCTTGATGTCTCTTTAACTCCTGAGCTTATCGTATACGCCTCAATAACCGGTGAAACAAATATCTTCCCGTCGCCAAATGCTCCTGCCTCACCTGTCCTGGCTTTCTCGATAATTATATCGATAACAAAATCCTTATCTTTATCCCGTATGACTGTCAGCAGCAGTTCCTTTGGAAGTTCATCATATGTAACATCGCCAACCTTCAATCCTCTCTGTTTGCCCCTTCCAAAAACTGCTACCTTTGTAACCGCCGGATATCCAACATCAAGCAGTCCGGCAAGCACCGCATCTGTTTTTTCCGGTCTGATTATCGACCGTATCATTAACATGGGCATATTCTATCTTCCTTTCACTATTAAAATCACACGATACCGAATTCCACTAAAAGATTCTCAAGTATCTCCATCTCTATCGGCTTAGGGATAACAAGCATTTCATTCCGGTCAATTTTTGTCGCAAGCGCTCTGTATTCATCGGCCTGAGCATGCCCGGGTTCAAAATCAATTACTGTCTTTCTGTTTATCTCCGCTCTTTGAACCACCCTTTCTCTCGGAATAAAGTAAATCATTTGAGTCCCCAGCTCTTTCGCGAACTCCTCTATCATTTTCTCTTCATTATCAACCTGGCGGCTGTTGCATATAAGACCACCAAGCCTTATTCCGCCTGAATCCGCGAATTTAACAATACCTTTACAAATATTGTTTGCCGCATACATAGCCATCATCTCGCCTGATACTACAATGTAAATCTCCCTCGCTTTTCCTTCTCTCATAGGCATA
>JAGLNB010000158.1 GCA_023139715.1 Planctomycetota bacterium
ATACAACCCCAAAAAAACATTTAACCACGGATTTCACGGATTAACACAGATTTTTATTAAAATTTGACAATTGTGTAACTTGGGTGGATAATGCCGTTAAAGCAAATTGAAAAATTACAGGGGCTAATAGAAAAAATCTGCAAAGAAAAAGTTAGTTCATTTACTTAACGCTGCAAATCAGGGGCGGCCTTTAGGCCGTCCCTTTGAATTTGCTGGTTATCATTTTACTAATAATTGTCACTGTAGTTACGTCTGTACCACCAGATAGGTCGATGAAATACGATTCTCAATATTATGATTGTGACGTAAACAATAAAACCTGAGCCAAAGTAAAGGAATATCAGGCCAATCCAAGGATTCAGCTTTTCAGGCACATTGGGATTATTCAAAAATAGCTCTGTATATGCTTTAGGGCCAAATAGAAGAAAGCCTGACGGGATTACTAATGTTAACGAAACCGAGGGGCAGAACAATATCACAGCAATAATCTGATTGATCACACTTGCAATTGGGTGCTTTGTTTCGCTCATGGATTCCTGCCTACACAGGAATGACAAATTAAGATTGCCACGGCAGCAAAGCTGCCTCGCAATGACAGAATATAAACATTGCCCCAGCCACAGGTGCTGGGGCTAATCAACCCCGTCATAGTGATGACGGGGCTAACCAAATTACGCCTCACCCATCACGCAATATACCCTTCGACTGGTTCGACAAGCTCACCACAGGTTGCTCAGGGCAGGCGAATAACACTTCACGAATTGACTGGAAGGCCAGCTAAGAATAGAGTATAAAAAACAGCGAAAAATAGAGCAAAAAAGGAGAAAAAAATATGCTGGACTTAACAGTAATGAAAATTATCAATTACAAAATCATAAAAGGAAATGCAATCTAACGTTTTGCAAATTAAAATTGTCTGCTTGCTAAATTTGTTTTTCTTGTCTATTTTTCCTTGTGGAAAAATCATATAGTATAGGCATAACAACAAGTGTCAATACACCAGAGATAAAAATGCCGCCAACAGAAGCAATGCCAACTCCATTTCTAAGTTCCGCACCGATACCACGACCAATTGCTAACGGCATCATACCTAAAATGGCAGCGAGCGTAATCATTACAATAGGACGAAATCTTTCAGTAGCAGCTGTTATCATTGCTTTATGTCGCGGAATACCCTCTTTGACATGAACAT
>JAGLNB010000159.1 GCA_023139715.1 Planctomycetota bacterium
GTGCGAAAAATGCAGCTGTTCTTGCTGTTCAAATTCTCGCACTTGGTGATGATTTGCTCAAAGAAAAAATGGTTGCTTTCAAAGCGGCTCAGGAAAAAAAAGTCCTGGAAAAAGATTCCGCTCTTTAGAAGCTATGCAGTGTGATGTGGCCTGAATGCCATCACTAAAGCCACGCCGAGAATCAGCAGCAGTACCGTAGCCGGTTCAGGATTTGTAATCATAAGTTCAAAACTTTCCAATTGGCCGCTGTCAAAAGCCCATCCATCGTAAATTTTTAGCCGCCAAGAACCCATCGCCTGCTCGCCGTCAAATACAGAAAGTTTATATGGCGAATTGAAAGGTTTGAATCGGCCGGTAAAAGGTGCCTTGGCTTTTTTTATGCCAAGCCCGGCTTCATCATCGAAGATGGTATTGGTATAATTTTCGCCAATGAAAAACTCATTAAAAGGATTATATTTGTTGAGACATATTAGAGTTCCAGCCGGGCTTTGAAGAAAAATCTGCAAATCAAAAACGTTTGTGTGTTTTACTGAAATTTTAACATCAAGGTCGGTGATAATATGACAATCGGGAATTTCTATAACAGCGTCATCCATCCATCCGAGAGATTTTTGCTGTGTAGGAATGGGTAAATTAAAATCGCCGCCGTAACTGTAAATATTTGCCTGAGCCGCAAAAACAGCAAAGGGACTCACCATGACAATCACAAGAATCGCCGCTCCCCCTCGCATTAAACTGCGAGCTACCACGTTTTAATGATATTTACGCCGGACAAGGTAATATAAAAACCATTTTGCAGCTGTTTCTTTGGGGGCAGGCAACCTCTAAGGCCATTTTTGCCCCATTTTGCCCCAATTACACCCCTTTTTGTGCCAGCCGCTGATTATGGCTGTTATTTTACTTCAAGAACAGAATTAAATCCACCAAAAGGATTCGCTTCTGCATTTTCATTGTATGGGTCCTGCTGCCATTGTCCGTCAACAACTAATCGGTAGCGATATTTGCCGGCCGCCATTTTCATATCTGCCTGCCAAACGCCGCTTTCGCCAACTTTTTGCATTTGGTTCTTTTCCGGCTGCCAGTTGTTGAAGTCGCCGGCAATTTGTACTGCATCAGCCAGCGGATAAAACGTGACAAAAGCGATAGCTTCATTTATCTGGCTAACGCCATAGTAATCAGAAAGTTTCATATCGATAGTCTGCTCTGCATCCACATTTGTTTCCTCGGCGGGCTGTAGTTGCGTCTCTTCTGCGGATGCTGTTTTTTCGGCTGCCGCTATTGCATCAGCTTCTGCCTTGATTTCTGTTTCTATTTCATCGAGTACGTCGTTTACGACAGTATCAGCTGTCCTCTCCAGAGCGTCCCGGTCAACAGGTATTTCCTGCTCAGCTTTTATCTCGCTGATTTCTGCTTTTAAGCTGTCGATTTCGAGCGATTCAAGACTGACATCCATTTGCTCGGCCACTTTATCAAGGGCTGCATTTATAATTTTCTCATCAAGGGTTACACTTGCGATTTCATCAGCTTTTGCTGCTTGCTGCTCAACTTTTGGTTCGCTGACGGTTTTTGCCACCTGCGGCTCAATTTTTGGTTTGCTGA